>NZ_JBSFWU010000060.1:0-48125 GCF_053594995.1 Streptomyces sp. NPDC002536 | reverse complement strand
GGGCCGTCGAGGATGCCGCACTGCACCGTCAGCTCGTCCGGCCCGTCGGGCACGAACTCCTCCAGCCGGGTCCTGCCGTGCCCGGCCGCCCGGCAGGAATGATCGTGCGGAGTAGGGGAGTTCTGTAGATGCCGGTCCGACATTGGCGTGAATCCGTCACGCTTGCGCGGGCCGCTCGCGGACCACGTCCGCGGCGGCCTTGTCGTCGCGCAGCCCCAGGTAGCGGGGGTGCCGGAGCCGGCCCGCCGGGGTCCATTCGGCGAAGGCGATCTGCGCGACCAGTTCGGGGCGCACCCAGTGGGCGCCCTTCTCCCGGACCTCGTCGTGGAACGGCGAGCCCTGCTGCCCGAGCCCGTCGAGGCGGCGGCGCAGCCCGGCCAGTACGGCCGTGGAGAACCCCGTGCCCACCTTGCCCGCGTACCGCAGCCGGCCGTCCTCGAAGTGGCCGAGGAGCAGCGCGCCGAAGCCGGTGCGGCTGCCGGACGGGTCGGTGAAGCCGCCGATGACGAACTCCTGCCCGGTGGTGCACTTGAGCTTGAGCCAGTCCCGGGAACGCCGGTGCACGTACGGGGCGTCGGCGCGCTTGGCCATCAGTCCTTCCCAGCCCCGCGCGCAGGCCTCGGCCAGCAGGGCCCCGGCGTCTCCCGTGCGGTGCGCGGTGAAGCGGAGCGGCGGCCGGAGGGCGAGGACGTCGCGGAGCAGGGCCTTGCGGGTGTGCAGCGGGAGTCCGGTGGTGTCCACGCCGTTCAGGCTGAGCAGGTCGAAGAGGTAGTAGACGACGCGGACCCTGCTAGCCCTCGCCGCGGCGGGGTCGGTGATCTGCATCCGCTGCTGCAGCCGGCCGAAGTCGGTCCGCCCCCGGGACAGGGCGACCACCTCGCCGTCGACCGTGAAGTCGCCGCAGTCCTGCGCCTCCAGGGCGTCGACCAGTTCGGGATAGGCGGTGCCGACCGCCTGCCCGGTCCGCGAGACCAGGCGCACCCGGTCCGCGCGGCGCGAGGCGAGGACACGCACGCCGTCCAGCTTCCGCTCGAAGAGCCAGCCGGCGCCGAACGCCCGGCGCTCGCTCGGCACGGCGAGCATGGGGTGGGCGGTGTCCTGCTCCCGGGCCGGACGCAGCCGGGCGAGCTGTGCGGGGGTGAGCCGGTCGAGGGGCCCGGGCTCCGCCATCGGCATTCGTCCGTCCCGGTCGGGCGGGTGCGTGGTGCTGGACGTCTCCAGCTTCCCGCCCGGAGCGGCGGCCCGCATTCCGGGTCCGCTTCCGGGTTCACGGGAACGGCCGCGCGCCCTCGCCGGGAGGAGGACGAGGAACGCGCGGCCGGTGCGGGTGCGGGGCGCTTCAGCGCCTCACCCGCGGTGCCCACGGCGGCTGGAACCGGGGCTGCTCACTCGTTGACGAGCGTGTTGCCGGTGGAGCTGTTGAGGATGCCGACGACCGAGATGGTGTTGCCGCCGACGTTCGGCGAGACGCGCGGCGCGACCTGGGCGATGTTCCCGGCGACGACGCCCGGGTCCTTGCACGTCGCGGCGTGGGCGCCGTCGGCGGCGGCGCTGGCGGCTCCGGCGCCGATGGCGGCGGCGGCCAGGGCGGTCACGGTGGCGGCGTTGCGGATGCTCATGATGTCTCCATCGTGGAAGGGGGTTTGGCAGAGCAAAAGCTCCGGCAAGAGAGAGTCTTGCTCATGGAAAACCGCTTCCCATACGAGCAGTCGATATGTTCATCCCCTCCGGCGACGGCCGGTCCGGCCTTGACCACTTGTGGGTGCATCCGGCCACGTCAACGGTCTTGAAGGTGACGGGAGTTGCCCGTTCTCCGGGCGGTATCGACCGTCGGCCCCGCCCGGGGTCACCGGCGATTGTCAGACCCCGGTGGCAGAGTCGTGCCCGTGAGATGGGCAGTGGCAGCAGGGACGGGCGGCGAGGGCGTGCGCCTGTGCCCGGTCGACGGCGAAGGACGGGCCGCCGGGCCGGTCGTGGCGGAGCGGAGCCTGGCCGAGGCGGTGCGGGCCCGGCCCGAGGCCGACCGGTGGGTGTGGCGCGCCACGCGGGAGGTCTACGGGCGGCTGCTCGCCGAGGGCGTCCGCGTGGACCGGTGCTACGACGTGGAGGCCGCCGAGGCCCTGCTCACCGGCCACGAGGAGGGCCAGGCGGGCCAGCCGCGCTCGCTGGCCGCCGGCTGGGCGCGGCTGCACGGGCTGCCCGTGCCGGAGGATCCGCCCGTGCGCACGGCCGACACCCAGCCCTCGCTGTTCGAGCCCGGCCCGGTGCCCCTGCCGCCGGGCACCGACGAGCTGCACGCGCTGCTCGAGGTGTACGCGGCCCAGCTCGCCCGCACGGAGCGCACCGCACACCCGGGCAGGATGCGGCTGCTGACCGCCGCGGAGTCGGCAGGCATGCTCGTCGCCGCCGAGATGGGACGCACCGGGGTGCCCTGGCGCGCGGACGTGCACCGCGAGCTGCTCACGTCCCTGCTGGGCGAGCGCTATCCGGGCGGCCAGGAGACCCGGCGCCTGGCCGAACTGGCCGAAGAGGTCTCCCGGGCGTTCGGCGAGCGCGTCCGGCCCGACCTGGCGGCCGACATCGTCCGGGCCTTCGCGCGCCAGGGCATCGCCCTCACCTCCACCCGGGCCTGGGAGCTGCAGGGCATCGACCACCCCGCCGTCCCAGCGCTCCTGGAGTACAAGAAGCTCTACCGCGTGCACACGGCCCACGGCTGGTCCTGGCTGCAGACCTGGGTGCGCGACGGCCGCTTCCGCCCCGAGTACCTGCCCGGCGGCACGGTCTCCGGCCGCTGGACGGCCAACGGCGGCGGTGCCCTGCAGATCCCCCGCGTGATCCGGCGCGCGGTCGTGGCCGACCCCGGCTGGTGCCTGGTCGTTTCCGACGCCGACCAGATGGAGCCGCGCGTGCTGGCCGCGATCTCCCGCGACCCCGGCCTGATGGAAGTGGCCGGCAGCGGCCGGGATCTGTACGCGGACCTCGCCGAGCGCGCCTTCTCCGGCGACCGCGACCGGGCCAAGCTCGCCATGCTCGGCGCGATCTACGGACAGACCTCCGGCGACGGCCTCAAGCATCTGGCCGACCTGCGCCGCCGCTTCCCGCGGGCCGTCGCCTACGTCGACGACGCGGCGCGCGCCGGCGAGGAGGGCCGCCTGGTGCGCACCTGGCTCGGCCGCACCTGCCCGCCCTCCTCCACCACGGTGGACGACGAGGCGGGCATCCCCCAGGACGAGCCGTCCGCCGCCCCCGGCAGCACGGCGGGCGCCCGGGCCCGCGGACGGTTCACGCGCAACTTCGTGGTCCAGGGCAGCGCCGCCGACTGGGCGCTGATCATGCTGGCCGCGGTACGGCAGGCGATCGCCGGACTGCGGGCGGAGCTGGTGTTCTTCCAACACGACGAGGTCATCGTCCACTGCCCGCAGGAGGAGGCGGAGGCCGTCGCGGAGGCCATCCGCGCAGCGGGCGACCTCGCCGGCCGGACGGCCTTCGGCGAGACGCCCGTGCGCTTCCCGTTCTCGACGGCTGTGGTGCAGTGCTACGCGGACGCGAAGGGGTAGGGCAGACGCGGCTCGCCCCGAAGCCGTGATCCACCTCGCCGTGCCAGCCGGTCCCGGCCATGACCGCTGAGGCATAGGCCCACGTTATGAGCTCATCGGCCCATGGCGACTACCTGTGGCATGCGCCGAGGCGGATGGTGTGAGACGCAAGCTGTCGGTCGATGAAGCAAGGACATCATGTACACCCTCCTCTTCCTCCTCATCTCTCTGTGCGTCCTGGCGGTGCTCCGCGACTGGCCTCGCAGGAGGCGGCTGGTGCTGTGGGCGGGGACTCTGGTCGCGGCGCTGATCGCGTTCGTCCCGCACGTCATCAACCACGCCTACCACCTGGCCGTTTGATCCTCGGAGGAGGAACGTTTCCATGACCACCACGGCAATCACCACACGTTCTGCCCGCCTGTCCAACCGCTTGGGCCTGTGGTTCGCCCACGCCTACGTGCTGGGGATGTGCGGCGTGCTGGGCGGCGCCTACTTCTTCCAGTTCGGACTGTGGGAGTACCCCTGCCCGATGTGTCTGCTGCAGCGCATGTTCTTCCTGCTCAGCGCTCTGGGACCGGCCTACGTCATCGCCCGTTCCCGCAAGGGGCCGGTGACCACGCGCGAGTTCGCCTCCGGATGGGGCTGGGCCATCGTCGCCGCCATCTGCGGCAGCGTCGTCTCCGCAGCTCAGGTGCTGATGCACATCGTGCCGCCGGACCCTGGCTACGCCGGCGCCCTGTTCGGACTGCACCTGTACACCTGGGCTCTGGTGAGCTTCGTCCTGGCCGTACTGGCCGGCGGAACCGCCCTGGTGCTGAGCCAGGAGGCCGAGCCGCTGGACGCCGCCGCTGCCTCTCCCGCACTGCGCAAGGCCAGTGCCATCACTCCGACCCTGCTGACTGTCTTCGCCGTCAGCAACCTCGTGGCCTGCTTCTTCATCCAGGGGTTCCACTTCCGGATGACCGGTGATCCCACCGGCTACCAGTTCTTCACCGACCTCGGTTTCTGAGGGATCGCACAGATAGCCTGAACCGTGGATGCTGTTCGTTCCCGGAACGTCAGGAGTGGTCTTGCCTTCCCGCTTATCTGCTCAGCCCGCTGTCCGGCATCAGGGAGAGTACGGAGTGGACGCTCCGTACGTCCCTGCCTTCTACGGCGCCGTGGGCATCGTGCTGCTGGCCGGGGGCATCGTCTCCTTGGCCATGGACAGGCCGGCACTTGCAGCCTGGGTGCTCTTCTTCGGCTGCTTCGCGCTCATTGCCGCGGGCCTCTACATGTACGCGACACGGCGCGGCAAGTTCGCCGTCTGGGAGAGGCTTCTCGACGAACTGGCGCTGCGCGGTGACGAGAACGTCGTCGACCTGGGCTGCGGGCGGGGCGCGGTGCTCCTGGCGGCGGCCCGCCGGCTCCCCGAAGGCCGGGCGCACGGCGTCGACTTGTGGCGCAGTCAGGATCAGAGCGGCAACGATCCTGCTGTCACCGAGCGCAATGCACGGGCGGAGGGCGTGGCCGACCGCGTCGAGCTCCACACTGCCGACATGGCCCGACTCCCCTTCGAGAGCGGCATGTTCGATGCCGTGGTGAGCAGCATGGCGATCCACAACATCTCGGACGGGGTCGGCCGCACCGCAGCGATCGAGGAGGCGGCGCGGGTGCTCAGGCCCGGCGGTCGCCTGGTGATCGCCGACATCCGCAACACGCGTCAGTACCGCGCCGATATGGAACGGCTGGGACTGCGCGACGTCACTCGCCGAGGAGTGGGGGCGCGGATGTGGTGTACCGGGCCGTGGGTGCCGACCACGGTCGTGTCCGGCACCAAGCCGTTGTGATCACCCCCACGAACATGAATTCACTGTGAAACAGCTCAGTAGTCCCCGGTAGTCCTCAGTAGTCCTTGGGAATGGCCGAGTTGAGCACCGGTCGCAGTTCGGCCAGATTGTCCGTCCGCAGTTCGGCGGCGGCGTCCGGGGCGTAGTGCGCGGCGATGCTGCGGAAACCGTCCAGCGTCTCCTCGTCCATGACCGCAGCGCCGGGGCTTGCCACCGGCAGGGTCAGATAGCTGCGGACCCGGCCGAGGTCATGTGCGTGCCGGCTCATGTCCACGGCATACCGGTTGACCATCATGCGCATCTCCGGATCGCGGTGCGAGGTCTCGTTCGCCAGTGCTTCGAACCCCAGGTTCAGGAAATGGTCCGGGTGGTCGAGCAGCGTGCGGTGGGCCGCCGAGCCCCGCCATCCGGGGCGCTTCCAGTTGGAGTTGCCCGGAATCTCGTTCTTCGCGGGGAACCCGCGGTACTCCGACGACGGGAAGGTCTCCAGCAGCAGACCGCAGAGCATGCGCGTCTCGGCGAGCGTCTCCTCCGTCTCCTCGGGGATGCCGAACACGTAGAGGATCTCCGGGACGAACCGGTTCTCCTCCATGTGCTGGAAGGCCGTGATCAGGTCGGAGCGCAGCGTGTCGGCGTGCTTGCGCATGGCCCGCAGCACCGCGACGGACGCCGCGCCGTCGGCGCCGAAGCCGAACCGGTCGAACCCTGCGCGCAGTACGAGGTCGCGGACCTGCTCCGAGCGCATCGCGGCGTTGTAGGAGTCGGCGCGGGTCAGGGCGTGCAGACCGATGCGGATCCCCGGGTACCGCTCCTCGACCTCGATGACCGCCTCCAGCTGGGCGGTGAGCAGCCCGAGGTTGCCGCCCGGGAGGCCCTGCTGGAAGAAGTCCAGCGAGGTGCAGTAGAGGTACAGCGACGACAGGCCGAGGCGTTCCGCGATCCGGCAGGCGTTCTCCAGATGGGCGCGGACGTTGAAGAACGACTCGCGCTGCTGGATCTGTGCCCCGCAGAAACTGCACCCGAACAGGCAGCCCTGGCTGAACGGCAGGGTCAGTTCATGGGTGAGGTAGGTGCGCAGGTCGTCCTCGGGGAGGCGGCCGAGCTGGTGGCGCAGGTCGATGTCCATGGCGCCGGGGACCGCGGACAGCCACCGCCGGTCCGTCTGGTGCGCCCCGGGGAAGATCCGCTCGAACTCCTCGGGGGAGAGCCGTTCCACCCCCTGACCGCCGACGTGCACCCGGTGGGCGGGCAGTTCGCGCTCGACCGTGAGGTGGCGGTGGACCTGGGCCGCCGGGCTGATGTTCTGCGCGCCCATGACGGCGATGCCGAACGCGTCGTAGTCCTCCAGGTTCTCGGCGCTGCGCAGGTCGTGGAGCTGGCAGTCGAACAGGACGGGTTCGGCGAGGCCCTGCCTCTCCAGCAATTCGGCCGCGTACAGCGGCGCAACGGGCAGGAAGGGAAGCCGGTCCGGGGAGAACGGGGTGCCGGCGCCGAGGTAGTCGTCGTGCACATAGGGCGGATGGATCATCAGAATTCGACCGGTGGGGACGTGTGCATCGTCCGGTGAAAGGGCCGGTGCAGACAGAAGCAGTTGGGTTGCCGAAGAAGCCATGTGTCTTCCCCCGTGCGGTGCCGATGCTTGAAGAACCCGAAATGGACGATGAGTTCTCATTTCCGGGATCGCGTGCAATGTCGCACTCATCGATCGTCCGCACCAAAGAGCGGGTGTGTACAGCAACCTTCCGGCCAAAGAGGGCAATGCGGCAGCGTTCAGAATTTCGGAACAACCGGCTCGGGCAGCCCATCGGTCCAGGCCTTGAGCACGGACACCGCCTCCGCCCGGACCGGGCCGTCCACGGGCACGCCCCGCAGGGTGCGGTCCGTGCTGTCCAGCGTCAGCTCGCGGTAGAGCCGCAGGTCCTCGAAGCCGTGCGCCGCCACGTCGCGGCTGTCCGCCGCGTACACCACCCGCGGAATGCGCGCCCAATAGCAGGCGGTGAGGCACATCGGGCACGGCTCGCTGCTGGTGTACATCACCCCGTCCGCGAGGATGTGCCGCTCCAGCGCCGCACCCGCCGCCCGCAGGGCCATGACCTCGGCGTGCGCGGTGGGGTCGTGCAGCTTGACGACCGAGCTGCTGCCCTCGCCCACGACGGCGCCGCCGACGACGACGAGTGCTCCGAACGGGGTGATGCCGGGCGCTTCCAGCGCGCGCCGGGAGATGGCGACGGCGCGCTGCAGGAAGGCGACGTCGGCGGGGCTGATGTCGGTCAAGGCCGTTCTCCTCACAGTGGTTCCCGATCCCCCCGGCCGTCGAGGCGGCGTGCGACGCACGCGGCGATGGCGGGGACCACCGCCGTCATCTCCGGGCGCCACCCCGGGACGGCGTTGACCTCGCAGATCGTGTACGTGTCCGCCGGGGCGAACAGCAGGTCCACGCCGGCGACGGCGAGCCCCATGGTGCGGGCGGCCCGGACGGCCAGGGCCTCGGCCTGCGGATAGCGGCCCAGGCACAGGGTGGCCCGGCCGCCCCGGCCGAGGTTCGAGGCGAGGACGCCGTTGCGGGAGGCGCGTACCTCCGCGGCGACGGGTTCGCCGTCGACCACCACCACGCGCAGGTCGCGGCCGTGCGAGGCCGCCACGTGTTCCTGGAAGAGGAGGGGAACGTCCTGGGCGAGACTGCCGGCCACGTCGTGCAGCAGATGCGTATCGGGCGCGAGAAAGACCCGCCTGCCCCGGTGGCCGATGACGGACTTGACCACGCACGGCGCGTCGATACCGGGTGTGCGCACCACGCCCTCCAGCGGGGCGGTGGCGTAGGAGAGGGTGTCGGGCACCGGCAGCCCGGCCAGGGCGAGTTCCTGGAGCTGCCAGACCTTGTTGCGGCACACGAGGTGCGCGTCCAGCGGGTTGAGGAGCACGGTCCCCATGCGCTCCAGGTGCCGCAGCAGCGAGACCTCGCGGTCGTGGTGCATCGAGCCGGGCAGCTGGCGCACGCACGCCACCTTCGGGGCGGGGACGTCCAGGCCGCTCAAGGTGCGCAGTGTCAACCGCCCGTCGTGGACGCCGATGACGAGCTCGTCGGTGTGCCAGACGGCGAACCGGTCGCCGTGAACCGCTCTGAGTGCGTCGGCCAGTTGCTCGCTCGTCCGCATGAGCGGCATCGGGTGCTCCCGCACCAGCAGCCACACGTCGGCAGGCGTTTGTACCGCCGCATGCTCCATACGTCTTCTCTCCCCTTCCGCGACCGGCACCGGCTGGCAGCCTATCCCCGCTCCGCACGGCCTACCTGCACGGCGCCCGGTACTCCTGCCGCGGCACGTGCTGCTTCCACTGATCCGGCGTCAGGGTGCCGCGGCTCGCGTCACAGATCCGCCGCACGGAGCGTTCCAGGTCCAGGTCCCACAGCCGCGCCGTGTTGTCCGCGCTGGCCGTCGCCATATGCCGGCCGTCGGGGCTGAAGACGACCGTCCGCACCGAGGCCGTGTGTCCGGTGGCGAGCTGCCGCGACGGCACGCCGTCCGCCGGGTGGGAGACGTCCCACAGCCGCACGGTGGTGTCGTTGCCGCTGCTGGCGAGCGTCCGCCCGTCGGGGCTGAACGCCAGGGACAGCACGGGCTCGCGGTGGCCGGGCAGGGGGGAGCCCAGGGGCTTGGGGTGCTCCGGGTCCCGCACGTTCCACAGGCGGATCGCCTTGTCGTTCCCGGCGGTTGCGAGGACGTGCCCGTCCGGGCTGAAGGCCGCCGCTCGGACGTCCGCGGTGTGGCCGGTCAGCGGGTCGCAGAGCAGCTCCGGGTGCGTGGGGTCGTCGACGTCCCACAGACGGACGGTGCGGTCGCTGCTCGCGGTGGCGAGCGTGCTCGCGTCGGGGCTGAAGGCGATGGCGTTGATATAGCCCGTGTGGCCGGTGAGCGGAGGGCCGACGGGGGTCGGGTGCGCGGGGTCGTCGATGTTCCACAGCTGCAGGCTCTGGTCGTCGGAACCCGTGACCAGCACATGGCCGTTCGGGCTGAACGCGAGCGGGCCGGAGTAACGCGTGTGCAGCGTGAGCGGCTTGCCCAGCGGTGTGGGGGAGGAGGGGTCGGAGACGTTCCACAGCCGCGCCGTGCCGTCCTCGCCTGAGGTGGCGAGGATGCGGCCGTTGGGGTGCCATGCGGCGCCGCTCAGGTAGTTGGTGTGGCCGGTGAGGGGCCGGCCGGCGGGTTTGGGGCGGTCGGGGTCGGCGGTGTCCCACAGGCGAGCGGTCCTGTCGTCGCTCGCGGTCACGAGCAGATGCCCGTCGGGGCTGAACGCCGCACCGGCCACGTTGGCCGTGTGGCCCACCAGGGTGTCGGCGGGCAGGGACCACAGCAGGGCCGTGCCGTCGTCGCTCCCGGTGGCGAGGCTGTGCCCGTCCGGGCTGAAGACCGCGGTGAACATGCCGCCGCCGCTGCCCGCCAGCGGCTGCCCGAACTGCAGGATCCGCCGCGGGTCGGCCACGTTCCACAGCCGCGTGGTGCCGTCGGCCCCGGCGGAGGCCAGCAGCAGGCCGTCCGGGCCGAAGTTCACCGACCACACGGGAGCGGCGTGGGCGATGAGGGCGGTGCCGAGGGGAGCGATGTGCGCGGGGTCGCCGGTGTCCCACAGCCTGATGGACTTGTCGTCGCTCCCCGTGGCCAGGACGCGCCCGTCCGGGCTGAAGGCCACCGAGTGCACGGTCCCGGTGTGGCCGGTGAGCGGCGGGCCCAGTCGCTCGGGGCGGGCGGGGTCGGAGATGTTCCAGACGAGGACGGTGTCGTCGTCGCCGCCCGCCGCGAGCAGCCGCCCGTCCCGGCTGATCGCCACCGAACGCACCTGTGCCGTATGGCCGGTGAGGGGCTCGCCCAGCGGTTTGGGACGGAGCCGGTCGCTCAGGTCCCACAGCCGTACCGTGCGGTCCTCGTCCGCGGTGGCGAGGACGTGCCCGTCGGGGCTGAACGCCACCAGGTAGACGGTGCCGTTGCCGCCCATGAGGGGGCTGCCCAGCGGGGTGGGGTGCGCGGGGTCGGCCACGTTCCACAGCCGGACCGAGCGGTCGTCCCCGGCGGAGGCCAGGGTCTTCCCGTCGGGGCTGAACACGGCCGAGGTCAGCCAGCTGGAATGGCCGGTCAGCGGCGGACCGAGGGGCTTGGGGCCGGCCGGGTCGCGCAGGTCCCACAGCCGGACCGTGCGGTCGTAGCTCGCGGTGGCGAGGGTGTGCCCGTCCGGGCTGAACGACGTCAGATACACCGCACCGCTGTGGCCGCGCAGCGGGGTGGCGAGCGGCATGTTGGCCGTGGAGATCAGGGTGTCGTCGACGTTCTGGTCCTCCGGGCGCATCCGGTGGGCCGCCAGGGCCAGTTGGGCCGAGAGCGACGGGTCGGACATCCGTGTCCGGTCCGCCTCGGCCACCACGGAGCGGAACTCGGCGTCCGCGCGCTGCTGCACGGCGTCGCTGCGCTGCCAGATGGCCACGGCGGTGGAGATCAGCGCCAGCGCCAGCAGGGTGCTGAGTGCGGCGATGGCCCGCTGCGCGCGGCGCACGCGCCGCTGGTCGGCGGTGATGCCGGCCTGGAGGAAGGCGGACTCCAGCTCGTTGAGCGCGCCGGCCCGGTCCCGTGCCCAGGACCGGGCGGTGGCGAGCTGGGTGCCCCGGTACAGGGCGCCGGGGTCGCGGCCGAGGTCCTCCCAGGTGCGGGCGGCGGTGGTGAGGCGGCGGTGGGTGCGCAGGGCGTCGCGGTCGTCGGTGAGCCAGCGGCGCAGCCGGGGCCAGGCGCGGATGACGGCCTCGTGGGCCACCTCGACGGTGGCGCCGTCCAGGACGACGAGCCGGGCGGCGGCCAGGCGGTGCAGCAGGGCGTCGAGGACCTCGGGACCGGCGAGCCCCCGCAGTTCGCCGCGGTCCACCCGGCGCCGGGTGTCCTCGGTACCCTCGCCCAGGGCGGTCAGGCGGACGAACAGGGCCTGCAGGACCTCCTGTTGCTCCTCGGGAGCGGTGGTGTAGAGGTGCTCGGCGGTCTGGGCGACGGCCCCCTGCATGCCGCCGCTGGCCCGGTAGTCCGCCAGCCGCAGCACCCGGCCGCCGCGGCGCTGCCAGACCTCGCGCATCGCGTGGGCCACCAGCGGCAGGGCCCCGGGCTGGCCGGCGGCCTCGGCCACCACGGCCTCGGTCAGCCCGGCCTCCGTACTCACCCCGGCCGCGGCGGCCGGCCCGGTGATGATCTCCCGCAGCTCCTCCCGGGACGGCGGGCCGACGGGCATCTGCACCCCCGAGCGCAGGGCGGCGACCAGGTCCGCGTGGGAGAAGCAGGATGCGTAGAAGTCGGCGCGCACCGCCAGGACCGTACGGATCCGCGGGGTGCCGGCGTGCGCCAGCCCGGCCAACGCGCCGAGGAACGCGGCGCGTTCGCCCTCGTCCTCGCAGAGAATGAAGACCTCCTCGAACTGGTCGACGACGAGCACCACGCGCTCGTCCTCCGGCCGGGACGCCAGCCAGGTGCCCAGTGCCAGGCCCAGCGCCGCGGGGTCCTCGGCGAGCCGGCGGTGCAGCGGTTCGGGGGAGCCGCCCACCACGGAGGCCACCGCCGAGGCCAGGGCCGCCAGGGGACGGGCCCCGGGCACCAGCAGCACCGGGTGCCGCTGCGGGCCGAGCCCCGGCAGCAGCCCGGCGCGCAGCAGCGAGGACTTCCCGCAGCCCGAGGCCCCGAACACGGCCACCAGCGGCCCCTGTTCGACGTGCAGCTGCAACTCTTTGACCAGCTCCGTCCGGCCGAAGTAGACGTCGGCGTCCTGCGGCGCGAAGGCCGTCAGCCCCGGATACGGGCACCGTGCGTCCTTCTCCTGCGCGCCCTGCCCGTCGCCGCCGTCCTCGGGGAGCGCGGCCGAGGCGGCCCGCCACCGGGCCTCCCACTCCACCGCGTCGCCCCCGCACGCCTGCGCGTACGCCAGGACCACCGGCAGCGAGGGCAGCTTCTCCCCCTTGGCCGCCTCCGCCAGCGTGCTGACCGAGTAGTGGGCCCGCCGCGCCAGGACGCGGTAGCTCGGTTTCCCGGCCCGTTCGCGCAACTGCCGCAGCTCCCACGCCAGGTGCTCCACCGGTCCCGCGTCCGGGTCGACGGGGCGCTCCGGACGGCCCAGCCGTGCCCGGCCCGCCCTGCCCGAGTCCGTCATGTCGCCGCCTCCGCCATGGCCCCGGAGGGGGCCTGTCCGTACGACCTGAAACTTTGTCCGAGTTGTTTGTCCAGCGTGAACTGGGCTTTCGGACAACTCCCCACTGCCCCATGGTGGAGTGAGCCGACACCGGGGGCAAAGGGCATCGGAGGGATGCCGTACGGGGGTTGTTGCCCGGTGCATCGGACGCCAGGCGTGCGGCGGGCGGCTGCACGGCACTGGCCGGGGCTCACCCGTGCCGTCGCGGGGGGCGGCATGGGTGAGCCCGCTCCCGGCCGCGGCGGCACGGGTGCCCCGTTTTCCAGGTTTTCCAGGTTTTCCGGCAGGGCCGGAATCGGGGCGGTTCCCGTTCGCGGCCGGGGTGCGTACGGGGCAGGATCCTGCGGGTCGGACCGAGAGGCAGGAGCCCCAATGATCTTCATCGCCGTCAAGTTCACCGTCCGCCCCGAGCGCAGCGCCGAGTGGCTGGATCTGGTCGAGGACTTCACCCGTGCCACCCGCAACGAGCCGGGCAACCTCTTCTACGAGTGGTCCAGGAGCGTGGACGAACCGCACCAGTTCGTGCTGCTGGAGGGCTTCGAGAACGCCGAGGCGGGCGAGGTGCACGTGAACTCCGAGCACTTCAGGACCGCGATGGCCTGGATGCCGGACGTGGTCGCGAGCACCCCGCAGATCATCAACGTCGAGGTGCCGGGCACGTCCTGGTCGGCGATGGCGGAGCTGACGCCCCGCGCCTGACGCGGCGGGTCAGGAGACGCGCTTCAGGGTCCAGGTGTTCGGCTGGAAGCTCGGGTTGAGGAAGGCCTGGCAGCCGCTGCTGTAGTACGTGCTCACCTGGGTCCACCCAGCGGGCGGGTAAGTGGTGGCACAGGCGTTGACGGTGCTGCCGACCGGCAGCCCGGTCAGCTGCTTGACCATCTTGACGTTGGGGCTCATGGACGCGCCGCACGAGGCGCTGATGCCCCAGTTGACGTCGACCCAGCCCGCAGGGGTGAGCGTGCTGCCGCACAGGGTCATCGTGTCGCCGGGGGCCGCCTGGGCGGGGCCCGCCGTGACGGTGGCGGCAAGCGCCGTGCCCAGCAGCACCAGACCGGCGGCGCGGAATCTTCGCATGGATCCTCCTGAAAGGGCGCCGCAGTCCTCGACCCCGGCGCATGATCGTGATCGTCGAGGCCACTCAAGGGGAACCGCGGGGCCGGAGGGAGAGGTTTTCCGGCCTACTCGACCGCGGCTCGGCAGCGCCCCGAAGGGGCGCGGGGAACTGCGCGAACAGCCACGACGGTGCCGCAGCCGATCGACCACCCGTCGCGGCACTTCCAGCGGAGCGGACCGCTCAGCCGGCCGGGCGCGGTGCCCGGCCCGTGGCCCACGGGCCGCCGGCCAGCAGCAGGTCCAGGCCGAGCCCGGTGAGCGAGTGGTGCACGGTGTTGCCCGAGCGCCGGCTGATCACCAGGCCCGCCTGCCGCAACGCCGTCGCATGCTGGCTGGCCGAGGCGTCGGACACCCCGATGCGCCGGGCCAGTTCGCGCGTCCCGCACCCGTGCGTCAGCTCGTACAGCACCTGCGCACGCGTCCGCCCGAGCAGCGTGACCAGCGGATCCGGCACGGCCGTCCCGCGGGCCTCCTCGCCCGTCCAGCCGCTGCGCCGGGCGATGGGGTACACCACCACCGGAGTGACCCCGGGCTCCCGCAGAGTGATCGGCATCCCCCAGCAGAAGAAGGACGGGACGAGGATCAGCCCCCGCCCCTCCAGGTGCAGGTCCTGCGACCGCGGGTACGCCAGCACCAGCACGGGCGGCTCCCACCGCGCCCCCGGATGCAGCCCGGCCAGCAACTGCTCCGTACCGCCTTCCGCCAGCGCCGCGACGCGCACGGCGCGGTCGGCCGCGATCTGCTCCTGGACGTGGTGCCAGTAGGGAGCGAGCGCGATGCGGTGATAGGAGTGCAGCGCGTGGCCCAGGAAACCGAGCGTCCGCGGGTCGCCCTCGGAGAGGAGCGCGAGACGGCCCGACGCCGGCCGCCGCGCGGCGGCCAGGCGGCCGACGTCCCGCTGCAGGTGCGGGCGCGGCGTGGACAGGACCGTGTCGACGGCGGACTCCATGTCGCCCGATCCGGCGGTGGGCGTGAGGAAGTCCGCGGAGTAGCCCACGGGCGGCGCCAAATCCCCCAGAAGAAGGGCTTGTTCCTTCAGATGTGCGGAGATTCCGGGGCGCACGGCCCGGCGCCACCGCGCGAAGTCCGCCGACGCCGGGGTCACTTGCGCCGCGCTGCGGTCCTGGACCATATGGATACTGAGCAACGCCTCCCACAGCACGTCCGGCCCGCTCGCGATGCGCGTCCTGGCCAAATCCTCACCGGTGAAGTGGATCCGCAGCACCGTTCATCCGTCCTCCCACGTTCCCGCACCGGGAACTTCCTGCTGCTGAGCACTCAGACGCCGCCGCCACTCACAGAGGTTGCGCGGCACCGGGCGGATGACCCTTTCGGGTGGCCGGTACCGTGAACACTCCTGTGACGAGAGGATGCTCATGGGCGACAACAAGCAGCGCATGCTGGCCGGTGACTGGTACCTCCCCGACGACCCCGAGCTGCGCACCGACACCGAACGGCGCATCGCGCTCTGCGCGGCCTACAACGCGGCGGCCACGGCCACCCCGGCCGAGCGCGCGAAGATCCTCGGACAACTGCTCGGATCCGTCGGCGCCATGGTACGGATCCGCCCGCCCTTCCACTGCGACTTCGGCTACCACATCAGCATCGGCACCGGCACGTTCGTCAACTTCGGCGCGGTCTTCCTCGACGCGGCACCGATCACCATCGGCGAGGACGTGCAGATCGGCCCGAACGTCCAGCTGCTGACCCCCACGCACCCGCTCGACGCCGAACGCCGCCGGGCCGGCTGGGAGAAGGCCGAACCGGTGACCGTCGGGGACAACGTCTGGCTCGGCGGCGGGGTCGTCGTGTGCCCCGGCGTGACCATCGGCGCGGACACGGTGGTGGGCGCCGGTGCCGTTGTCACCAAGGACCTGCCGCCCGGAGTCCTGGCCGTCGGCAACCCGGCCCGCGTCGTCAGGGCCCTGGAACCGCAGGACCGCTGAACACCGCGCATGCGCACCGCTCCGCTGGTGGGCCGCCCTGCGCCGTGATAGGCAACGAGCAGAACGGACGGAAGGCGGCCCACCCGTGGCGATCACAGTGGCATTGGCCGGCGACACCATGCTGGGCCGCAGCGTGGCGGAGCAGCTGGACCTCGCGCCGCGCCCGGAGACCATCCTGTCCGACGAGGTCAGAGCCGCGGTCGCCGAGGCCGACCTGTGCGTCCTGAACCTGGAGTGCTGCGTCTCCGGCCGGGGCGAGCCCTGGCCGGCTCCGGGCAAGCCGTTCTTCTTCCGCGCCCCGCCGGACGCCGCGGAGGTCCTGGCGGAGCTCGGCGTGGACTGCGTGACGCTCGCCAACAACCATGCGCTGGACTTCGGGTACGACGCCCTGGCGGACACCACGGAGCTGCTGGCCCGGGCCGGCGTGCGCACGGTGGGCGCGGGCCCGGACGCGGCCGCCGCCCGCGCGTACACCGTGCTGGAGGCGGGCGGCGTCCGGCTGGCGGTGGTCGGCGTGACCGACCACCCGGACGACTACGCCGCCGAGGCCGACCGCGCGGGAGTCTCCTTCGCGGACCTGCGCCGGGGCGTCCCAGGGTGGCTCACCGACCTCGTGCGGCGGGCGTCCGAGGAGGCGGACGTCGTGCTGGTCACCCCGCACTGGGGGCCCAACATGACCTCCCGGCCGCCGCCCCACGTACGGGACGCGGTACCGGTGCTGCAGCGGGCCGGGGCGACGCTGATCGCCGGGCACTCCGCGCACGTCTTCCACGGCGTCGCCGACCGCGTGATCTACGACATGGGCGACTTCGTCGACGACTACGCCGTCGACTCCCGGCTGCGCAACGACCTCGGCCTGCTGTTCCTCGTGACCCTGGACGGCCCCGACCCTGCCTCCCACCGGCCGGTGCGCCTGGAGGCGCTGCCGCTGTACCTGGACTACTGCCGCACGGTGCCGGCGACCGGCGGGGCCTGGGAGCGGGTCCGTGACCGATTCACCCGCGCCTGTGCCGAGTTCGGGACGCCCGTCACCGTCGAGGGGGAACGGCTGACCGTGGACTGGAGCCGCTGACCGGCTGACCGGTCCTCCGTTCCCGTACCGCCCCGTACGAGGGACACAGCGCATGCACGGGGACGGGCGAGGGCAAGGGCAAAGGTGAAGTGTCCAGACCGATCACCGGATAAATCACCGGATAAGAGGTAGTTCATGCGCCGTACTGCTGTCATGACTCTCGGTGCCGCCGCACTCCTCGGTCTCCTCTCCGGCCCGTCCCGTGCGACGGGCGAGGACGAGCCGCGCGCCCGTCCGTTCACGATCGACGACGGGCGCGCGGCGTCACTGCTGTTGAAGGGGAAGCTCGGGCCGAAGCCCGACGCTGCGACCTGAACTCCCCTGCACGGGGCCTACATCGGCGCCTTGATGGACGTCGGGGTCACGTTGGTGCAGTCCACCGCGGAGCGCAGCGCCTTCGCGATCTTCACGGCGTCGTCCACGGCCCACAAGTGGGTGAAGAACAGCCGGGGTTCGTCCGTCAGCCCGTGATTGTGGAGCTCGACGATCTCGATCCCGCCCTTCCGCAGCGCCTTGAGGACGTCGTGGACCTCCTCCGCGATCATGGCGAAGTCGCCGTTGAGCGCGGCCCGGCCGTGGCCGAGGGGCTGGAAGTTGAACGCCGAGGTCGCTCCGGAGCCTGCCGGAAGGAGCAGGCCGTCGTCGCTGATCCGCTCCCGGCGGGCGAAGACGCACTTGTAGATGCCCTGGTCGTTGGAGCCCTTGGCGCCGAGCGCCCGGTCGATTCCCGCGGTGTCCAGGTCGACGGGCGGCGGCGTCTTCGACGGTGGCACCGCGGCCGGAGTGCCGGTGCACTCCAGCGCCTCGCGCAGGCCGGCGGCGAGCGCCGCCGCGTCCTTGCTGTGCCCGTGGACGTGCGTCCACCACATGTCCGGGGTGTGGGCGAGCAGGTGCTTGTGGATGGCCGTCTGCCGGATCCCGTGCGCATGCATGGTGTCGAGCATGCGCTGCAGTTCCTCCTCGGTGGAGACGATGTCGCCCATCATCAGCGTGCTGCCGTCGGAGTAGCGGATGAAGGCCGCGTGCGAGCCGAGGGCGAGCCCGGCGGTGACCTCGACGTCACGGGAGACGACGTGCAGGTCGGTGCGGCCGAAGCCGGTCCGGAAGACCATCTTGCGCATCAGGCTGCCCCCGCGGCCCAGCGCCTTGGCGACCCCCTTCCAGTCCGCCTCGGTGGTGGTGACCGGTTCGAGCAGTGCCGCGCCCGCCGCGCTCCGTACCGGGGGCGGCAGGGCATGGGCGGTATGCGCCCCCACTCCCGCCAGCACGGGTGCCGCCGCGGCTGCGGCCAGGATGTTTCTCCTGGCTATGGCCGATCGTGTGCCGGTCTCCTGCTCTTGCTCTGCGGTCATCAAATGCACCTCCACCACCAGATCGAAGCACGGCCGGACCGGGGCCCCGGGGTCGAAGAGGGCCATCCGGGCTAGGGGCCGAGCGGCCTGGTGAGAACGACGGACACCTGTTTGGGCTAATTCGGGCGCCCGGGTACGTCCCGGGGCAGGGTGGTGGGTATCCATGCGACATCCGGCCCTGGCCTGCCGGACGACCGCTCAGCCCCGTATCCCCGTATCCCGCACCCTCGCCCGGAGCACTGGAACTGGAGTACCCGCAATGGAACCCGGCGCCACCGTATGGACCTGCCCCTTCGACTTCGCCGACGCCCTCGAATTCGACCCGCAGCTCAGGCGGCTGATGACGGAAGAGCCCGTCTCCCGCATCCGCATGCCCTACGGCGACGGCGAAGCCTGGCTCGTCACCGGCTACGAGGACGTGCGCACGGTCACCACGGACCGCCGCTTCAGCCGCAGTGCCGTCGTCGGCCGGGACTACCCGCGCATGACGCCCGAGCCGATCATCCAGGCCGAGGCGATCAATGTGATGGACCCGCCGGCCAGCAGCCGCCTGCGCAGCCTGATCGCCAAGGGCTTCGCGCCGCAGCACGTGGACCGTATGCGCGAGCGCACCCAGCACGTCGTCGACACCCTGCTGGACGGCCTGGAGGCGAGCGGCTCCCCGGCCGACCTCGTGCAGCACATGACGTCGCCGCTGCCCATGACGACGATCTGCGAGGTCCTGGACATCCCCGAGGCGGAGCGGCCCCAACTGCGCTCCCACGCCTGGACGATGATGCGCATCGGGGCCAGCGGCCGTGAGGACGCGAAGCGCTCCAAGGCCGAACTGCGCTCCTATTTCGCCGAGTTGACGGCCGAACGGCGGGCCAATCCCGCCGACGACCTGATCAGCACCCTGGCCCAGGCCCGCGACGGGGACGAGATCCTCGACGACCAGGAGCTGACCGTCATGGCCATGGTCCTGCTCATCACGGGCCAGGACACCACCTCCTACGAGCTGGGCAACATCTCCTACACCCTGCTCAGCCGCCCCGAGCTGCTGGCGCGGCTGCGCGAGCAGCCGGACACGCTGCCGCAGGCGATCGAGGAGCTGCTGCGCTACATCCCGTTCCGCAAGGGCGTCGGGATCCCGCGCGTGGCCATGGAGGACGTGGTGCTGAGCGGGGTGAAGATCAGGGCCGGCGACATCGTGCACGTCTCCTACCTGACGGCCAACCGCGATGCCGGCAAGTTCGACCGGCCCGACGAGCTGGACCTCGACCGGCCGAAGCCGGCACACATGACCTTCGGCTGGGGCTCGCACCACTGCCTCGGCGCCCCGCTCGCCGCCATGGAGCTCCAGGTGGCGTTCAGCACGCTGATCAAGCGCTTCCCCGGCCTCGAACTGGCGGTGCCGCCCGCCGAGGTGACGTGGAACACGAACTCGATCTGGCGCTATCCCCTGGAGCTGCCCGTCACCTGGTGACGGTGGAGCGGGCTCAGCCGCTGCCGTCGCCGAAGGCCCTGCGCGCCGCGCGCCGCCAGCGGTTGGCGGGCAGGGCCGGGCGTAAAGCCGCCAGGGCCCCGCAGTACTTGGTGAAGACCGCCGGCCGTACGCCGTAGGAGTGCAACAGCAGGTCCGCCTCGGTGAGATGGCCGGCGGTCTTCGTCTCGACGAGGACGAGGCCCCCGTCGCACTGCACCGTCCGCTGCGCGCGCAGGTCGTGGCAGACCAGCCCGGCGTCGCAGGTGATGCGCTCGCCGTCGGCCACCAGGGTCGCGCGCAGATAGTCGGTGGTGAGCGAAGGGGCCAGCGCCGTGGGGGAGTCGATGCCGTAGGCGTGGTGCAGGGTGTCGGCGAGGAAGGTGCGGTGGCCGGTGTCGAGCGGGGTGGCGGCGCCGGTGAGCGGGCGGCGGTGCTTGACGGTGTCGCCGCGGCGCCCCTTGAGCTTGATCTCGAACTGCCGCTCCCCGGAGTCCTCGTACACCCGCTCGCGGATCTTGAAGCGGAGCCGGCGGCCCTGGCGGTGGTCGTGGAAGGAGCGGAGGCCGGGGGTGTCGTAGTAGACGGAGTGGTAGCGGAAGGCGCGCCTGCCGTCGATCGTCAGCGCCCGGAAGGGTCCGCCGGGGCGGTGCGGGTCCGTCAGCCGCTCGGCCAGCCGCAGGAAGATCTCGGCGGGGACGAGGTAGCTGTTGTCGAAGCGGGCCAGGAGCTCGGCCCGTTCGTTGAGTTCGGCGAGGGTGATGGGTTCGGCGGCGTGTGCGGCGGTGCGGATGCCGTGGACGGCGGCCGGCTCGGGGCGGGTCTGCGCGACGGTGGTCACACGGTCTCCCAGGCGGGCGTCGTGCGGCGCGCGGGTTCGGTGGAGGTGCGGGTACCGGGAGTGTCCTGCTGCGGGAGGGGCTCGCGGTAGCGGACGTCGACGACGGTCAGGTCGCGGACGAAGTCGACTTCCATGACCGTCCAGTGCAGCGGCTCGCCCAGCCGCCGGGCGAGGTCGGCGCGCAGTGCGGCAGGGTCGTCGTGGACGGTGTCCAGGGTGACCAGGCTGCGGCGGGAGCGGGCCAGGAGGCGGGGGTGGTCGGCCACGTAGACCACCAGCAGCAGGACGGCGCCGAGGCCTGCGGTCAGGGCGAACTCGAGGTGCGGCAGCCCGCAGAGGAGACCGAGCACCAGCGTGGTGAAGTAGTACGCGACCTCTTCGTGCTGCACGGCGTCGGAGCGGAGCCGGACGATCGAGAGCACGCCGAACAGGCCGAGGCCCAGCGCCGTGCCGCTGCGGCCGCCGACGGCGGCGAACGCGGAGACGACGGTGAACAGGCCGACGTTCAGGGCGAGATAGGCCGGCACGAGGTCGCGGCGCCGGTGCCGCGGGTAGTAGATGCCGAAGGTCAGCAGGCAGACGGCCGCGAGATCCAGTCCCAGGTGGGCGGCGAGGTGCCGCAGAGCGTCCATTGAAGTGAGCCCCCTCTTGTGCGTTCGCTGAGTGACGGAACGAGCACAGACGATAGGGAAACTTCCGGTGAACATGTGTTTGCCTGTGGAGAAACGTTGCTCCCCCTTAACGCAATCGGAGGCCGGGTGTCCGGAACGCTGCACCACCTGTCGCACGAGGCACTCTTGCCGCAGTGCGTCACATGACGGTATCGGCCGCCGGACCTGGGGGGACGGGTCGCGAGCGCCCGTCCGCGTGCAGGAGAGCCGCCGCCGCGGCGGCCGCGGCGAGGAGGCCTGCCGCGAGCCAGAAGGCGTGCCGGGCGCCCGCGAGCGAACCGGCCCCCGGCGCACCGGAGGACAGGGCGCGGAAGAAGACCGAGCCGAGGAGGGCGATGCCGAGGGTGCCGCCGAACTGCTGGACGGCGTTGAGCAGTCCGGCCGCCGACCCCGTCTCGTGCGGACGGACGCGGGACAGGGCGGCCGCGAAGAACGGGACGGTGAAGAGCCCGTTCCCTGCTCCGCCCACGGCCAGCGCCGCGAGCAGCGGCCACGGGTAACAGCCGGGCCGGGCGGCGTGGTAGGCGGCGAGCGCGCAGAGCAGCCCCGCCAGCAGCACGGCGAGCCCGGCGAACATCACCCGCGAGCCGTGCCGCGGCACCAGGTGCGCCCCTGCTGTCCAGGAGGCGGCGGCCAGCGCGCAGGACCACGGCAGCAGGCTCAGCCCGGCGGCCAGCACGCCACTGCCCAGGCCCAGTTGCAGCTGCAGCACCACGACCGACGTCAGGCCGTTGACCACGGCGAAGAACAATGCCGAGGCAACCAGCGCGGCGGGGAAGCCCCGGCCGCGGAACAACGACGGCTCGACCAGGGGACTGCGGCCCGTCCGGGCGCTGCGCTGCTGCTGCAGTGCGAACAGCACGAGCACCAGCGTGCCGGCGAACAGCTCGGCCGAGCTCCGGGCCGGCAGGCCGGCCGCACCGCCGGCGATGAGGGGATGGACGACGAGTACCGTGCCCAGGACCGCAAGTCCCGTGCCGGGCAGGTCCGGACGCGGCCGCTGCGCCGCCCGGTCCTCGCGCAGCAGCGGGGCCGCGGCCAGGACGGCGGCGGCGAGGGGCACATTGACGAGGAACGCGGCCCGCCACGACGAGCCGCACAGGTCGGCGTGCGTCAGCACGGAGCCGAGGACGGGACCGCACACCGCGGCCAGACCCATGACCGGCCCGATCGAGCCCAGGGCGCGGGCCAGTTCGGGCCCCGCGAACATCGCCTTGATCAGCCCGAAGGTCTGCGGGACGACCAGCGCGGCCGCCGTGCCCTGGACAGCCCGCGCGGCGAGCAGCACGCCCGTCGACGGCGCGAGGGCGCAGGCCACCGACGCCAGGGCGAAGGCGGCCGTGCCTGCCGTGAACACCCGCTTGCGGCCGAGCGCGTCACCGAGCCGGCCGCCCGTGATCAGCAGTGCGGCGAACGGAAGGGTATAGGCGGCGCTGACCCACTGGACGACGGAGTCGGCCCCGCCGAGGTCGGCGCGGATCACGGGAGCCGCGACCTGAACGACCGTGGCGTCCAGCAGGTTCATCGCCTCGGCGGTCAACAGCGCGGCCAGTGCGGCCCATCGCCACCGCCGGTCCGTCACCGTGGTTGCCGCATGCTCCCTCACGTGCATTGCTTTCCTTGCCCTTCCCGGTCGTCCGTGCGCCCCGCGGCGCGAACCCCAGCCTGGGCGGCCGGTATTGCCGTTTCCAGTCAGGCCGGGATCCTGGATGATTTCTTCCATCGGTGACGACGTAGCGAGGAAAAGTGCTCATGCTCGACGACCTGGACCGCGCTCTGGTCCACGCCCTGCACATCGACGGCCGGGCACCCTTCAGCCGTATCGCCGAGGTGCTCGGCGTCTCCACGCAGACCGTGGCGCGCCGTTACCGGAGGCTGCGCACCGAGGCAGGGCTGCGCGTGGTCGGGCTGCCCGATCCGCACCGGGCCGGGCAGGCCCAGTGGACCCTCCGGCTCACCACCGCCCCGGCGGCCACCGAGCACCTGGCCCATGCGCTGGCCCGGCGGCCCGACACCTCGTGGGTCAAGCTGACGTCGGGCGGCACGGAGGTCTTCGCCGTCGTCCACGCCCCGCACGACGCGGAGTTCTCCCGCACACTGCTGCTGCACGACATACCCCGCAAGGCGGGCATCACCGCGGTCTCCGCCCACTGCATGCTCCACACCTACCTCGGCGGCCCTGCCGCATGGCGAGGACGCCTCGAAGCCCTCACCGCCGAGCAGCAGGACCGGCTCGCACCGGAGAGCACGCCCCCGGGCGGCGACGGGCCGCCGCTGACGCAGGCCGACCGCGACCTGATCGGCGCCCTGCGCCACGACGGCCGGGCCGGGCATGCCGAACTCGCCGCCGCCACCGGCCGGTCCCAGGCCACGGTGGCCCGCATGCTGGCCGAACTGCGCGCCCACGGCACGCTGTTCTTCGACGTGGAGATCGAGCCGCGCGCCCTCGGGGCCGGCACCCAGGCCCTGCTCTGGATGTCCGTCCCGCCCGCCCACCTCGACGCCGTCGCCGGGGCCCTGGCCGGGCACCGTGAACTCGCGGTCGTCGCCGCCACCACCGGCCCCACCAACCTCCTGGCCCACGCCCTGTGTTCGGACCCGGCCGACCTGCACCGCTACCTCACCCGCCGCCTCGGCGCACTCGAGGAGATCCACACCCTGGAGACCGCCCCCGTCGTCCACACCCTCAAGGCGGCGGGCACCCTCGTCCCCGCAGCCCGCGGGCCCCGCGCGCGGTGACGGCGGAAAAGCCTCCACCGCGCATGGCGGAAAGGCGCTCTGGCGCCCGGCGTCCGTCCCGGCCAGGGTGGTGCCGGACCAGGGGGTGTCCGATGGGTCAGCACGGGCCCTGCGGCTCCCCCAGCTACCGCTGGGGGTGCCCCCAGTACGGCGCCTCGCTGCGTTGTCGCATCACCCAAGGACGCCCAGTCCGAGGGCGATGCTCCCCCAGCTACCGCTGGGAGGTGCCCCCAGCACCAGACACCGCAGGGCCCGCACTGACCCATCGGACACCCCCCACCGCCAGGAGGAGGAGCAGCCATGGACGAGGCCCGGCCGCACCGCGCCGCCGAGGACTCCCTCGCCGCGCTGCTGACCGAACACGCGCTGGGCTACCTGCACTCCGCCGCCCTGCGCACCGCGGCGCGCCTCGAAGTGGCCGACCACCTCACCGCCGGCCCGCGCACCGCCGAGGAACTCGCCTCCCTGACCGGCGTCAGCGCCCCGCACCTGCGCCGCGCCCTGCGCCTGCTGGCCACGCGCGGGGTGTTCGCCGAGGACGTCACGGGCGCCTTCCGCCTCACCCCGGCCGCCTCGCTCCTGCGCTCGGACGGGCCGTCGTCCCTGCGCACCGCGGTGGTCATGCTCACGGACGAGACGTTCTGGAAGCCCGCCGAGCGCCTGGAGGACACCGTCCGCGCCGGGCACACGGTCTTCGAGGAGATCTTCGGGGCGCCGTTCTTCGAGCACCTCGCCCGCATCCCGCAGGCCGGCGAGGATTTCGACACCGGTATGGCGGGCCTGTCCACGAGCGAGGACGACGCCATCGCCGCCGCCTGTGCCTTTCCGGAGTGCGGCACCGTCGTCGACATCGGCGGCGGCCGCGGCGGGCTGCTGCGCCGTACCCTCGTGCGGAACCCGGGGCTCCGCGGGGTTCTGTACGACCGGGAACAGGTGCTGCGCGACCACACCCTCGACGGGCCGGAGCTGGCCGGGCGCTGGCAGGCGTGCCCCGGCGACTTCTTCGCCTCCGTGCCCTCCGGTGCCGAGGTGTACCTGATGAAGCGGATCCTGCACGACTGGGACGACGAGGACTGCCTGCGCATCCTGCGCGCCTGCCGGGCCGCGATGACGACCGGCAGCCGGCTGCTGGTCGTCGACGCCGTCATTCCGCAGGGCAACGAGCCGCATCCGGGAAAGATCCTCGACGTGCTGATGATGACGTCGCTCGACGGGCGCGAGCGCAGCGCGCAGGAATTCCACCGCCTGCTGTCCGCAGCGGGCCTGCGCCTGACGCGCATTCTGCCCACGGCTTCGACGCTGTCGGTCGTGGAGGCCGTGGTGGAGGCCAAGTCCGCCTGATCTCACGGATGGTGACGGGGCGGATATGAGAGTCGACGGGAAATGGTGGGCTCCGCTTCCTGATTCCGGATAACGGACACCTTCTCGCTCTCAACGGTCAACTGACGACCAAGTTTTTCTTCGTGGACCTGTCAACGACGCCTGTTCGATGGCAAGCTCACCCCACTCGCACCGCAGACCCCGGGCGGCTCTTCGGCCGGCCCGGTGGCGAACGTGCGCGAGCACCCCACCGAACGCAGGACAGGCACCACCCCGCCGGCATCCCGTCGCCGGGTCAGAGCAGGCCGCCGACAGGCGGCCAGGCCAGAGGAGTTCGTGTGAGATCTACCCCCCACGTCGCCGGCACGTCCCGCCGTACGCGCATGAGCGCCGCCTTCGTCGCCACGGCCGCCATGGTGGCGCTGGGCGCCCAGGTCGGGACCGCCGACGCCGACCCCAGCATCGCGAGGAGCGCCGCGACCGCCCAGCCGACCCCCGCCCAGCACACCGCGCTGATATCGGCGGCCCGGGACGGAGCGTCCTCCACCGCGCACTCGCTGGGCCTGGGGTCGCAGGAGCGACTGGTGGTCAAGGACGTCGTCAAGGACGCCGACGGCACCGTGCACACCCGCTACGAGCGGACGTACGCCGGGCTGCCCGTCCTCGGCGGCGACCTCGTCGTGCACGTCAAGGGCAAGAAGCGCAGCATCACCAAGGCGACCTCGCACGACATCGCCGTCCCCAGCACCACCCCGAAGGTCTCCGCCTCCGTGGCGCAGAACAAGGCGATGGCGCACGCCTCGGACGAGAAGCTCGCCGCCCCGGCGAAGAACAACGTGCGCAAGGTCGTCTGGGCCGCCTCCGGCAAGCCCGTCCTGGCGTGGGAGGCCGTGGTCACGGGCGTCCAGAAGGACGGCACCCCCAGCCAGCTGCACGTGATCACCGACGCCACCACCGGCAAGAAGCTGTACTCCTTCGACGGCATCGAGACCGGCACCGGCACCGGCGTCTACAGCGGCAACGTGAACATCACCACGACGAAGAGCGGCAGCTCCTACCAGCTGCTCGACTCCACGCGCGGCGGCCACAAGACCACGAACCTGCGCGGCGGCACCTCCGGCAGCGGCACGCTCTTCACCAACTCCTCGGACGTCTGGGGCAACGGCAGCGCGAGCAACAGCCAGAGCGCCGCCGTGGACGCGCACTACGGTGCGCAGGAGACCTGGGACTTCTACAAGCAGACCTTCGGCCGCAGCGGCATCCGCAACGACGGCGTCGCCTCCTACTCCCGCGTCCACTACGGCAGCAACTACGTGAACGCGTTCTGGGACGACTCCTGCTTCTGCATGACCTACGGCGACGGCCAGAGCAACACCCACCCGCTCACCTCGCTCGACGTCGTCGGGCACGAGATGACGCACGGTGTGACCTCGGCCACGGCGGGCCTGACCTACAGCGGTGAGTCCGGCGGCCTGAACGAGGCGACCAGCGACATCATGGGCACCGGCGTCGAGTTCTTCGCCCACAACGCCAACAACCCCGGCAACTACCTCATCGGCGAGCAGATCAACATCAACGGCGACGGCACCCCGCTGCGCTACATGGACCAGCCCAGCAAGGACGGCTCCTCGCTGGACTCCTGGAGTGCGGACGCCGGCAACGTGGACGTGCACTACTCGTCCGGCATCGCCAACCACTTCTTCTACCTGCTCTCCGAGGGCAGCGGGGCGAAGACGATCAACGGGGTCGGCTACAACAGCCCCACCGCCGACGGCTCCACCGTCTCCGGCATCGGCCGGGACAAGGCGCTGGCCATCTGGTACAAGGCGCTGACCACGTACTTCACCTCCAGCACCGACTACGCGGGCGCCCGCCAGGCGACCCTGCAGGCGACTGCGGACCTCTACGGCGCCGACAGCACCGAGTACCAGACCGTCGGGGCCGCCTGGACGGCCGTCAACGTCTCCTGACCCCGTCATACCGAGTCATGCCGAGCTGCCGCCGCACATCCGAGTGCGGCGGCAGTGTGTTTTTTCGCTCCATTGCTGGTGAGGAGCGGTGCGGGGCGCACGATTGCGCTGTAGTTTGCTAAGTTGCGCAAGTATGCAATCAAAGTGTGCCGCACCAAGTCTCGCAGACGACCGTCTTAGTCGTCGTCGGGCGATACCGGCCTGAGCGTGGGGGTGTGACCGTGACCAATCCCAGGGTGACCTCGGCCGATCCGGGAACGATCCCGGCGCCGCGTGCGCCCGGCGGCCCGTCCGCCGGACGCCGGGGGCGGGGGCAGCACCGCGCCTGCAAGGGGGCGCGCCCGGCCCGCCGGGCGCTGCTGATCGCCCCCCTGCTGCCGGTGCTGGGCGCCTGCGCGGACCGGGCCGCCGGGCCGCACGTGGGCTGGGGCTTCGCCGTGGGGCTGGTGCTGGCCGCCGTCTGGGCGGGGGCGGCCGTCCGCCCGGCCCAGCTGTGGTGGGTGGTCCCCGCGCCGCCCCCGGTGGCCGCCGCCGTGACGATGGCTGTGGCGCTCGTCACGGGTACGTCCTCCGGCAAGGGCGCGGCACTGCCGGCCGAGGCGGTGCGCTGGGCCGTGGACGCGTTTCCGGCGATGGCTGCCGCGGAGGCCGCCGTGTTGATCGTTGTGGGGGTGCGCTTCGTCCGCTCCCGCCGTCGTGGGAGGAGCGGCGATGTCCGAGCACAAGGATGAGCGGGACCGGGATACCCCGGGTACGAAGAAGAACGCGAAGAACGCGAAGAACGCCGCGAAGAAGAGGAAGACCTCCCGGTCCGTCGTGGCCGCCCGGTTCGTGGTGTGCGCCGTCTCCTCGGCCGTCCTCGCGGTCAGCGGCGTCGGCTGGTTCGCGCACCACTCGCTGACCAACGGGCTGAAGACGTCCGACGCGCTGGACGCGATCCGCAAGCGCGCGCCCAAGCACCTGGACAACTCGGTCAACCTCCTGCTGGTCGGCCTGGACTCCCGCAAGGACATGGACGGCAACGACCTGCCGAAGGAGTTCGTCCAGGACGAACTGCACGCCGGGTCGAGCGAGATCGGCTACTACAACACCAACACCCTGATCCTGATGCACATACCTGCGGACGGCGGCCGGGCCACCGCCTTCTCCGTCCCGCGGGACGACTATGTGCAGACCCTCAACGGGGACGGCTCCCCCCAGGGGCACTTCAAGATCAAGGAGGCGTACTCCATCGCCTACACCAAGGAGCGGGAGAAGCTCGACGCGGAGGGCGTCAAGGGGCCCGACCTGGAGCACCGGAGCCGCGAAGCGGGCCGCGAGGCGACGCTGGCGACCGTGCAGAGCTTCCTCGGCGTCCCGATCGACCACTTCGCCGAGGTCAACCTGCTGGGCTTCTACGACATCGCCAAGGTGCTCCAGCCCATCCAGGTGTGCCTCAACCACCCGGTGAAGGACAGGTACTCCGGTGCCGACTTCCCCGCCGGCCTCCAGGAGCTCAATCCCAAGCAGGCGCTGGCCTTCGTGCGCCAGCGGCACGGTCTCGACAACGGCGACCTGGACCGCACCCACCGCCAGCAGGCGTTCCTGTCGTCCGTCACGCACAAGCTCAAGTCGGAGGGCGTCTGGGGCGATCTCGGCAAGCTCCAGGGCCTGTTCGACACCGTCAAGAAGGACGTCGTGCTCGACAGCTCCTGGGACGTCCTGGACTTCATGCAGCAGGTCCCCAGCCTCACCGGCGGCAAGGTGGACTTCCACACCCTGCCCATCACCGGGTTCGCCACGCGCGCGGGAGAGGACGTGAACCTCGTCGACCCCGATAAGATCAAGGAGATCGTGCGGGCGGCCACCGGCCAGGCCCCGTCCTCCTCTCCCACCCCGTCCGACGGCACCGCCGACGCCAAATCCGGGGGCACGCCGTCGCCGTCCGCCGGACAGTCCTCCGCTCCCGCGGCGGACTCCTCACCGGCCCCGAGTGCATCCCCGTCCGCATCGGACGACGAGCAGGCGGGGGCGACCGTGAAAATGGGGGGAATTCCCTGTGTTGACTGACATCCGGCCGGGCCGGGGCCTGCCGGGAGCACGGCGGGTGCCGACGGGCGCCGGGGCCGACGGGGTCCGGCGCCGCCGGAACACCGAGCTGGTGCTGGTGCTCTTCGCGGTGCTGACCGCCGCGTTCGCGGACGCCGACGCGGAGTGCGCTCTGCACGGGGGGATCCCCGGCGCGTTCGCCCTGCAGGTGTGCGGGCTGGGGGCGGTCGCCGTGCTGGCCCACCTCGCCGTGCGGCGCTTCGCCCCGTACGCGGACCCCCTCATCCTGCCCCTGGCGGTGTTCCTCAGCGGGATGGGCCTGGTGCTGCTGCACCGGCTCGACATCTCGTACGCGGCCAAGTACAAGTCCGCGCCCGTCGCCGGCGGCCAGGTGATGTGGCTGTGCATCGGCGTCGCGGCCTTCGTCGCCGTGACGGTCGGGCTCAAGCACCACCGCATCCTCCAGCGCTACACGTATGTGCTCATGGCGGGCGCGCTGGTGCTGCTGGCGGCCCCGGCGTTCTTCCCCGGCGACACCTACGGGGCCAAGCGCTGGATCCGGCTGGGCGGATTCTCCTTCGAGCCGGACGAGTTCACCAAGCTCGTCATCACGATCTTCTTCGCCGGCTACCTGATGGTCCAGCGTGATGCGCTCGCCCTGGCCAGCCGCCGGGTGCTGGGGATGTACCTGCCGCGCGGCCGCAACCTCGGCCCGGTGGTGGCCATCTGGGCCGCCAGCCTGCTGGTGCTGATCTTCGAGCGCGACCTGGGCACCTCGCTGATCTTCTTCGGGATCTTCGTGGTGATGCTGTACGTGGCCACCGAGCGCACCGGCTGGGTGGTCATCGGCCTGCTGCTGGCGTGCGTCGGCGCCGGGGTCGTCGGCTCGATGGAACCGCACGTGCACGGCCGCGTGGTCGCCTGGCTGCACCCGATGGACATCTACCTGCCCCACCCGCCGCCCGGCCTGATCTCCGAGCAGGGCGCCCAGGCGATGTTCAGCTTCGGCAGCGGCGGCATCCTGGGCTCCGGCCTCGGCCAGGGCTACCCGTGGCTGATCGGCTTCGCGGGCCGCAGCGACTTCATCCTCACCACCGTCGGCGAGGAACTGGGCGCCGCGGGCGTGCTGGCGCTCCTGCTGGTGTACGCCCTGCTCGCCGAACGTGGGCTGCGCACCGCCCTGGTGCTGACCGACCCCTTCGGCAAGCTGCTGGCGTCGGGCCTGGCGGCCGCGCTCGTGCTGCAGGTGTTCGTGGTGGCGGGCGGTGCCAGCGGCCTCATTCCGCTCACCGGCAAGGCTCTGCCGTTCCTCGCCCAGGGCGGCTCGTCGATGCTCGCCAACTGGCTGCTGGTCGCCCTGCTGTTGAAGCTGAGCGACGCGGCGGGACGCACCCAGCTCGAACCGGGACCCGACCCGGACGGGACGGTCACGCTGTCCGCCGAGGAGATCCGGGCGGGCCGGGCCCTGCAGCAGGGCGTCGCCCTCGGATAAGGGCGCGCCCGACGGGCCCTCCAGGACGCAACTCCCCGTCCCGGAGGGCCCTTTCTGTTACTCCAGACCGAGGTTCGACAGGGCCGTCGTCCAGTCGGTGACGATCGCGTTGCGAGCGGCGTCGAGGGTGACGGTGCCGCTGCAGACGGCCTGCTTGAGCTTGTTCTCCACCTGGTCCTTGTCGCCTGCCTGCTCGTTCCCGTAACGGGGCTCGGGCCACAGGTTCTTGGCGTCCCTGGGCGCACCGCCCAGCTCCAGCGGGACGAAGTGGTCCTCTTCGTAGTCGGCGGGGTCGGTGTCGTCGTACCCGTACTGGGTGATCTGCTGTGCCTTGAGCTTGTTGGTGTACGAGGCCGGCGGGCGGACGGTCTTCGTCCAGCCCGACACGCAGATCGTCGAGCCTATGGTGGCCTGGGTGACGTCCGGGTTGAAGGCACCGGGCTGGCAGGACGGGTCGGGCAGCGGCAGGTTCGCCTGGCTGCACGAGGAGGCGCCGGCCGCGTGGGCGGTGCCGCCGGTGAGGGCCACTCCGGCGGTCGGGAGAAGCAGGCATGCTGCCGCGGCCGTGATACGGCGCAGGGAGTTCATGGGGGGCTCCGCACGATGAAGACCCGGAGGTTTCCGGGGTGTTGCGTTCATGACAGCATCGTGAAGTGCCCCGTGAACAGGGCCTGAAGAGTGAATTCCTGGTCAACGATCATGTTCTCGGCCCGGCCAGGAAGCGCCGCAGCCGTTGCAGGGGCCAGGTGTTGATCACGTCGTCCTTGGTCAGCCAGCCGCGCTGCGCCGTGCCCACGCCGTACCGCATGTACGGCAGGTGCGTCGTGGCGTGCGCATCCGTGTTCACCGCGAACTTCACGCCGTACCGCTTGGCACGCAGGATGTCCTCGTCGCACAGGTCCAGCCGCTCGGGGTGCGCATTGATCTCCAGGGCCGTGCCCGTGCGCGCGCACGCCGCGAAGACCGCGTCGAAGTCGGCGTCGATCCCGGGGCGTTTGCCGATCAGCCGGGTGGTGGGGTGGCCGATGACCGCCACGTGCGGGTTCTCGCAGGCACGCACGAGCCGGCGCGTCAGCTTCTCGCGGCTCTGGTTGAAGTGGGAGTGCACCGAGGCGACGCACAGGTCGAACCCCGCGAGGAAGTCGTCCGGCCAGTCCACCTCGCCGTCCGGACCGATGTTGAGCTCGGTGCCGTGCAGCAGCCGCATCCGGCGGTGCTTGCCGTCGAGCTTCCGCACCTGCTCGCGCTGCGCCAGGATCTTGGCGTCGGTCATCCGCTGCATGTACAGGTTCGGGGCGTGGTCGGTGACGGCGTAGTACGCGTAGCCGCGGGCCGCGGCCGCGGTGACCATGTCCTCCAGGGAGGCGAGGCCGTCCGTGAGGTCGGTGTGGGTGTGCAGGTCGCCCCGGATGTCGCTTTCCTCGACCGGCTCGGGGAGTTCGTCGCGCAGCCCGGCGGCGATCTCGCCGCGGTCCTCGCGCAGGGTGGGCGGGATCCAGGGCAGACCGAGCCGGGCGTAGATCTCCTCCTCGGTCTCCGAGACGACCTTCACGCCGTCCTCGGTCCGGAAGAGGCCGTACTCGGAGAGCTTGAGCCCGTCCCGCACCGCGAGCTCGCGGATGCGGATGTTGTGCGCCTTGGAACCGGTGAAGTACAGCAGGCCCGCGCCCCAGGATTCCGGCGGCAGCACCCGCAGGTCGACCTGAAGGCCCTTGGTGGTGCGGATGGACGTCTTCTTCCGCCCGCCCGCGATGACTTCGGCGGCGTACGGCAGGCTGCTGAACGCCTCCATGAAGGGGCCGGACGCCTCGGCGGCCACCAGCACGTCGATGTCCCCGATGGTCTCCTGCATCCGCCGCAGCGACCCCGCGTACGCGCACCCCTCGCACCCCTCCACCTGCGACAGGTCCGCGACCACCTGGTCCGCGACGTCCGTGGCGGCGCTGATCAGGATCCGCTTGCCGGCCTTCTGCATCAGGGCGATGCCGTGCAGGATGTTCGCCTCGGTCTTCTCCCCGAAGCCCTTCAGATCGCGCAGCCGGTGCTCGTGGACGGCGTCGAGCAACTGCTCCACGGAGGAGATCTGCAGCTCCTCGTAGAGGGTCATGGCCTTCCTGGGCCCGAGCATGGGGATGCCGAGCAGCTCCCGGACCCCGGCCGGGACCGACGCCCGGGTCTCCTCGACGGCGGCGACCCGGCCCGTGCTCAGGAACTCCACGACCTTCTCGGCGATCGACCTGCCGACGTTGGGGATCTCCTGCAGGCCCTTGGCGTCGAGTGTGGAGACGTCCGTGGGGTGGCCGCCGATGGCCCGGGCGGCCTTCTCGTAGGCGCGCGCCTTGAAGGCGTCGCCGCCGGAGATCGCGACGAGGTCCGCGTACTCCTGCAGCAGCGCCTCGACCTCCTCGTTGGGCCGGCCCATGTGTTCAGCGTGCCACCGGCCCGGGGGTCCGGCTACTCGTGATCGGCGATGACGACCAGGTGGTCCTCCTCGTGCAGGGTGAGTGGCGCGGCTTTCGGCGGGTTGAGGTGGATGCCGTAGGCGGGCGGCGTCTCGCGGGTGCTGTCGAGCCGGTAGCCGATGGCGGTCTCCCCGCGCCGCCGGGCCGCCTCGATGGCGGTGGCGAAGGTGGCCTCGGCGCCGGGCCGGAGGTAGTCGCCGGCCGGCTTGAGGTAGATCTCCGGCCCCTCGGGGTCGAAGAGCGCGCTCAGGAGGGCGTACACGTCCACGTCCTCGGAGAGCTGGGAGAGCATCAGGCTGACGAGCTTGGTGCTGACGATGAAGTCGTCGGCCTTGGTGACCTGGGCCACCTCGCGGTTGTTGTCGTGGTTCATCTCCGAGACGATCGAGTACGGGTCGCCCAGGCCGACGTCGATGTCCCTCAGATGAAGCAGCGTCACCAGGGTGCGGTTGTCGGCGTGTTCGGGGTCGTGGGTGTCGTCCGAGAGCACGATGATGTGCTGGTAGCCCCCGGGGTCCAGCTCCTCCAGCGACTGCCGGCCGGTCGGTTCGCAGCGCTTGTGCCCGAGGGCGAGGTTCGCGGTCGTGACGTTCGAGAGCGCGTCGGGGCGGACGGGAGAGGCGACGTCGAGGGCCGAGCCGGGCAGGGCGAACCGGTCCAGCAGCTCAATGGTCTTGGCGGCCCGGGCGTTCCAGCCGACCAGCAGCGTCCGGCCGGGCTTCGGCGGCCTCGTGGACGGGGGGACGATGGCCTGCTCGACGACCGGGGGAGCGGAGTGGGCGAGCCGGATGAGCGTGTCGTCCTCGGCCACCACGACGATCCTGTCGTCCGCGGTGATGGGAGTGTCCATCGCGGGCTTGACCAGTATCCGGCCGTCCTGCCGGAACAGCCCGACCGGTATGCCGGCGCCGTAGCGGTTCAGCGCGTCGCCGTAGGACGAGCCGGCGAGCGCCGGGGCATGGTGGATGTAGAACTCGTTGCCGTAGAAGCTCAGGAGCTCGTTCCACACGGTGGACAGCCCGGTCTGCCGGTGCGACTGCACCACCAGGCGCACGGCGAGGTCGTCGGCGTCGATGACCAGGCCGTTCGCGCCCGCGGCGAGCCGGGCGGCCGCCAGGTTGCCCGAGTCCTGCACCGCGGCGACCACCGGCGGACGGCCCTTGGTCCAGGCCCTGTTGTTGAGCACCAGCAGTGTCTTGATGACCGTCGTGTCGCTGTCGGGCCCGAACGCCGGCAGCACCATGACGGACTTGGCGGTGTCCGGACTGACCAGCTCCAGGTCGTCCTGCTTGAGCGGATTGCCGGACCGGCAGACCACCTTGGTGCGGCCCGTGTCGGGGACGCGCATCCGGATCTGCTCCTCCATGTCGATCTTGTCGCGGTCCGCGAGGACGGCCACGCACGAGCGGCGCTCGCTCTGATTGGCCATCACGAGCTCCTCGATCACCGTGAAGACCTGTTCCGACCAGCCCAGCACGATGGTGTGCCCGCGCTCCAGGAGCTGCGAACGGCCCTTGCGCAGCTGCTGGATCCGGTGGTCCAGGCCCGTGGTCAGCACACCGATGAGGGTGCTGACGATGAAGATCCCGCCCACTGTCACCAGCAGCATCAGCCCCAGGAACACCGGAGTTCCGGTGTCGTTGCCCATGGTGGCGGGGTCCATGGCGCGCAGCAGGCTCATCCAGGCCACGCCCAGCCAGCCGCCGTTGCGCGCGGTGTCGGTGTCGGTGAACAGCACGACGAGCGTGGCGGTGACGGCTATCAGCACCACGGAGGCCAGCGCCAGCCAGCCGATCAGAGCCGGTGTGCCGCGGTCCATCGTGCTGTCGAACCAGTACCGCAGCCGGTCCCGTCGTTTCATGTGCATCCCCCGTCGTCCGGTACGGATAGAGAGCTCTACCCGCACGGGACCGTGCAGTTGCACGCGACCTCCGTGGATTCCGTAAAGCATGCATGCAACTGTGGGCAGTGGATCATGGACGTCCGGCGAATGGGTGGAGTGCTGTGCAGTCGGTCATATCGGGCTTCGTTCCCATCTGGGCGGTGACGGCGGCGGGTTGGGGCGCGGGGCGCACCGGGATACTCGGCCCGCAGGCCCAGCCCGTGCTCGCCCGCTTCGCCTTCGTGTGCGCGATGCCGGCCCTGCTGTTCCTCACCCTGTCCCAGGCACCCCTGGGCAGGATCGCGGACCCCGGGGTCGCCGTGTTCGCGCTCAGCCTGGTCCTGGTGTTCGCGGCGACGCTGCTGCTCTGCCGGCTGCTCTGGCCGATGCGTCCGGCCGACCGGGCCGTGAACGCCATGGCCGCGTCCTACGTCAACTCGGCCAACCTCGGCATCCCGGTGGCGCTCGGGGTGCTGGGGGACACCTCGTTCATCGCCGCCGCGGCCGTGTTCCAGATGCTGGTGGTCACTCCGCTGATCATGGTGATGATCGAACTCGACGCCCACCGGAGCGCGCGGGGCCGCTGGCGGCGCCTGGCGCAACTGCCCCTGCGCAACGCGGTCATCGGGTCCGCCGCGGCCGGGGTGGCCGTCTCCGCGGCGGGCTTGCGACTGCCCGGAGTCGTCGTCCAGCCACTGCACATGATCGGCGGCGCCGGGGTGCCGACCGCGCTGTTCGCACTCGGCATGTCCCTCAACACCCGGGTGCTTCCGGACGCCAAGGAACTTGCCGAGCGGCTCGCCCTCGTGGTGCTGAAAGTCGCCGTGCAGCCGGCGGCCGCCTACGCGCTCGGCCGCTGGGCCTTCGGCCTGGACCGGCACACGCTGCTGGCCGCGACCCTGTGCGCGGGCCTGCCGACGGCACAGAACGCGTTCATCTACGCCGCCGAGTACCGGCTGCGCACCGACGTGGCGAGGGACACCGTGGTGGGGTCGACGCTGCTGTCGTTCGGCACGCTGTCGCTGATCACGTGGCTGCTTGCCTGAAGCGGGGCGCCAGCCGGACCAGGAAGGCCAGCCACCACCAGTACTTGGCCAGCGTGGGTGAAGCGAAGGCCAGCGGGACCGATGTGGCGAACACGGCGGCAAACGTGGCACTGCCGAACACGGTCTGCTTCACCTGCTGTTGCGTCACTCCGGGTGCGCGCAGCGGCCCGGGGCGACGCAGGCGCAGGCACATGACGGTCATCAGGGCGGCGGCCGTCGCGAGGGTGCCGCCGTAGACGGCCGTGGCGGCGGCGGTCTGGCCGTATTCGCTGATCAACCGGGTCGGGAACGGCAGCGCGGCGATGACGGCCAGCAGGCCGAGCTCCAGGCGCACCATGGTGCGGTCAAGCGTGGCGACCATGCCGAACAGCCTGTGGTGCGCGAGCCACAGCAGGCCGATCACGACGAACGTGAGCAGATAGGCGTAGACCTTCATCAGCAGTTCGTGCAGGGCGTGACCGAGCTCCGCCGCCGGGAGGCCGTCGGGCACATGGAGTTCGAGCGCCAGCAGGGTGATGGCGATGGCGATCACCGCATCGGAGAACGCCAGCAGCCGGTCCACGTCGATCGCGTACGTTTCGCGCGCCACGCCCCCAGGCTGGGGGACGCCGGGTGTGTTTTGCGTATGATCCGCCCGAAACCACGCGATCGGGTGAAGAGTGCACGGACTGGGCGTCGCTCAGTCCCGTGAGTTCCCGAAGAGGATCCGGTAGCCGATCAGCAGCACCAGCGAGCCGACGATCGCCGCACCCCAGGTGGGTGCGTCGAAGAAGTGCTTGGCGATGGGCTTGTGGAGGAACTTCGCGGACAGCCAGCCGCCGACGAACGCCCCCGCGACGCCGATGAGCGTGGTGCCGATGAAGCCGCCCGGGTCGCGGCCGGGAAGCAGGATCTTCGCGATCGCGCCTGCCAGCAGCCCCAGAATGATCCAGCCGAGGATGCCCATGGTGGTGGTCCTGCCTTCCGTTGTTGCTACGTCTGTACTGTTCACGGACGCATGCCCGGCCGACGGGGTTGCATGCCCGGCGATTGCATACTTGCGTAAGTGCTGAAGTATGGTGTCGATCATGACTCAGGACGGTGTGACCATGTGGGAGACGGCGGTCCTCGACGGTGGGCCCGCCGACGGCCTGCGGATCCGGGTGGCGGACCGGCCGGGTGTCGTCCAGGTCACCCGGCCGTGCGCCGTCGAGAACCCGCCGGCCGACGGACCCGCCATGCAGGTGGCGGCGATGTACGTCTACCGCCGCGATCTGCGGGTCGCCGCCGAGCCGCTGCGCTACGGCTTCGACGCAGTCAGCCCCTGACCGTGCGGACCGGCAGCGTGCGGTGGCCGTTGGAGATGAACGACTCCAGCGGCCGCAGCTCCTCCGCCGGCACCGCGAGCGCCAGGTCCGGGAACCGCTCGAAGAGCGCGGGCAGGGCGATCCGGGCCTCCAGGCGGGCCAGCTCGGCGCCCAGGCAGTAGTGGGTGCCGTGGCCGAAGGACAAGTGCTCGCGGCGGCCCGGCCGGACGATGTCGAAGCGGTCGGCGTCCTCGCCGTGTACGCGCGGGTCGCGTCCGATGGCGGCGAAGTTGACGACGATCATCTCGCCCCGGCGGATGGTCACGCCGGACTCCGGGACGTGGATGTCCTCGACCGCGAAGCGCGGCAGGACCGTCGCCACCGGCGACTGGTGCCGCAGTGTCTCCTCGATGACGTCCGACCATCCGGCCCGCCCCTCGCGGACCAGGTCCAGCTGGCCGGGGTGGGTGAGCAGGTTGACGATCGCGTGGTCGAGGAGGTTGACGGTCGTCTCGTGCCCGGCGCCGATGAGCAGCAGCAGGCTGTCGAGCAGCTCCTGCTCGCTCAGCCGGGTGCCGGCCTCGTCGTCGCGCGCCCCGATGAGCACGCTGGTCACGTCGTCGCCCGGGGTCTCCCGCTTGACGGCGACGAGCTCCGTCAGCAGCCCGTACACCGTCTGCACGTTCGCCATGGCCTCCTCCTCGGAGGCGCTGGTGTCGAAGAGGCCGCCGACTGCGGTGCGGAAGGAGTCGTGCATCGCATCGGGGACGCCGAGCAGGGTGTTGACGACGCGCAGGGGCAGCAGCCACGCGAACGCGGCGCGCAGGTCGACCACGCCGTCCTCGTCCGGGGCGAGCCCGTCGAGGAGATCTGCGGTGATCTCCTCGACGGCCGGGGCCAGGGCCCGTACGCGGCGCGGCCCGAAGGCGGTGCCGATCAGCCGGCGCAGCCGGGTGTGCTCGTCGCCGTAGGCGGTGAGCGCGTTGCGCACGTCCACCCAGGAGCGCAGCGGCCAGTCCTCGGGGATCTCGCCGTCGATGAGGGCGGGCCAGTGCCGGTGGGCGTCCTTGGAGACGCGGGCGTCGGTGAGCAGCCGCTTGGCCAGGGCGGTGTCGGTCACCGACCAGGCCTGCACGCCGCCGGGCAGCTCGACGCGCGCGGCGGGTCCGAGGGCGCGCAGCCGGGCCGCCTCGCCGTGGACGTCGGATGCGGCCGGGTCGAGGGCGAACGGGCAGGCGGTTGCGGTGTGCTGAGTGTTCATGTGCTCTCTTGCTGCGGGTACGGGGACGGCGCCCCGGCCCGGCACGGTCGTGCCGGTCGGCACTTCTGACGTTGCGTCAGTTCCCCTGGCCGGTCCGGCGCGGCGGACTCATTTCTATCACCGGCGCACAGCGGGGCGATGTGAGGGGGATCTCCGGAAGACCGTCTCCGTGGGGGTGGTGCTACGGGACGGGGATGGCGTAGAAGCCGCGCCCGAACGTGGCGGCCACCAGCCGGTGGGCGGCGTGATCGTACGCGATGCCCGGCACGGGGACCAGCGGGAGGCCGGAGCCGAGGCGGTGCCAGCCGCGGGCCGTGCGCGTGAACACCCCTTGGTCGGTGGCCGCGTAGAGCCTGCCGTCGTCCCCGCTCAGCACGTCGTTGACCGGGGCCTGGGGCAGGTTCCCGGACAGGTCGGTCCAGGTGCGTCCGGCATCGGCGGTGTGCAGCAGGTGGGGCAGGGGCGAGCCGGAGCGGTAGCCGGAGAGCGCGACCCAGGCCCCTGACGGGTTGCGGGGGTCGGCGGTCACCCGGGTCACCCACGGCTGCCCGTGGAGCACTTCGGACCAGTGACGGCCCAGGTCGCGGGTCACCCAGAGGCGGCCGTCGTCGGTGCCCGCCCACACGGTGGCGCCGTCGCGTGCCGCCGCGACCGTGGTGATCGTGCCGTACGGGTAGGTGTCGCGGCCGGGGCCGCCGGTCAGGTCCGGGCTGATCGGCTTCCAGGTCGCCCCGCCGTCGGCCGAGCGGTTGAGCCGGTTGCCGCCGTAGTACAGGACGCGCGGGTCCACCGGGTCGAACTGCACCGGCGTGAACCAGTTGCGGCGGTCCGCGGTGGTGGCGGAGTCGAAGGACGTCATCGTCGCGCCGCCGTCGGTGGAACGGGCACAACTGCCGTACTGTTGACTTGTTCTCCCTCCTGATGGAGGTAGATTCTGGCCGTCTCACTCGCTGCTGTGCCGCTACGCGGCGCAGGATTCAGGCGAGATTCCGTGACTTCCTGTTTCATCGCGCTGCGCCAGGACGGGTCCTGGTCTTACTGGCACTCCGCAGGCTGATGCCACCAGTCCGGCGGCCGCTTTCACATTTTTCGCGGCATTGTGGTCCCGGTCGTGCCGGGTGCCGCAGGCGGGGCAGGTCCACTCCCGCACGTTTAGAGGTTTGGGTCCGTCCCTGTGGCCACAGTCGGAGCACACCTGGCTGGTCGGCTCGAACCGGCCGACCTTCACGAACGCGCGCCCGTATCGCTGTGCTTTGTACTCGAGCATGGACACGAACTGCGACCAACCCGCATCATGCACGCTCTTGGCCAGCCTGCTGCGCGCGAGCCCGGACACTGCCAGATCCTCCACCGCGACCGCTTGGTTCTCGCGGATCAGCTTCGTGGAGAGCTGGTGGTGAAACTCCTTACGCGCGTCGACCACCCTGGCATGAGCACGGGCAAGCTTCAGGCGGGCTTTGGCCCGGTTCTTCGTTCCCTTCTGTTTGCGCGATAGCTTCCGCTGTGCCTTCTTCAGCTTCTTCTCCGCCCGGCGCAAAAACCGCGGACTGTCGATCTTTGTGCCGTCCGAGAGAGTCGCGAAGTGGGTCAGGCCCAGGTCGATGCCGATCGCGGCATCCGGATCGAGGGCACCCCAGCGGGCCTGATCCGTGGCGCAATCGGTGTCGATGACGAAGCTCGCGAAGTACCGCCCGGCCGCATCTTTGACCACTGTCACGCTCGACGGCGTCACAGGCAGCTCCCGCGACCATTTCACCTTGATTTCGCCGATCTTCGGCAGCGACAGCCGACCCCGGCTGGTGATCTTCCAGCGGGCGTTCGCGGTGAACCGGATCGCCTGCCGTGCATCCTTGCGGGATTTCAATCGGGGTGGCCCCACCTTCGGCCGCTTTCCCTTGAGGCCGTCGATGAAGTTTCGGTAGGCGGTGTCCAGGTCTCGGAGGGACTGTTGCAGTACTACGGAGGACACCTCGCCCAGCCACGCCCGCTCGGGCGTACTCTTCGCGACCGTCAGCGCCCTGGACAGCTCCGCCGACTTGACGAACGGCAGACCTTGGGCGCGGGCACCCTCACGGGCTCGCAAAGCGTCGTTGAACACGACGCGAGCGCACCCGAATGCCCGTGCCAGCGCGGTGCGTTGGCCAGGCTCCGGGTACAACCTGAAGGCATACCGGAGCTGCATGGTGAGCAGCATACATACGTGCGTTATGGCCGACAAAGGATGTTCGCACTAGCCGGAACTCTGCTTTCGTGGTGCACGGTCACTTGATTTTTGTGACCACTTTCCGGCGCGAGGTGTTCGAGTGCTTTCATCTTCGGCGCATGGGGGGAGGAGACCTCGAGCGTGAGCTCGTGGGGTTCAACGGCGCGGACAAACAAGCCCATCTGCTGGTGTACTTTCCACCAACGGCCCCCGTGGCCAAACTCGTCAACTCCCCCAAGGGCGTGTTCTGGCGACGCCTGCGCCAGGAGTTCGACGCCCTCAGAAGAAATCAGAAGCCGAACGCGTTGAGACCTTTGAACACCGTGGACTCCGGGACGTGCAGTATGCCGTCGAAGGCCTCCAGGACGGGCGTGTGCAGGTATGCGCCCTGCATCCGGATCCGGTCGGGCCCGGGCGACGAGCGGGGCGCGCCGCGCAGCGCGGCGAGACCGGCTCCGGGGGCCGCCGCGGCGAACGCGGCCTCGATGCTGCCCGGTTCGGGGGAGCCGAGCGGGGTGGGCTCGACGGCGAAGCCGAAGCGGGTGTTCTCGTCCAGGCGCATCTCCGCGGTGTCGCCGCCGGTGCTGGTGAGGCCGAGCGCGAAGTAGTCGTCGCCGAGGGTGCGGTGCAGGTGCTGCCCCATGGGGAAGGCGGAGAGCGTGCCGCCGTGCGCGACGGGCGCCTTCTGGATATGGGCGTTGTGGGCCGCGAGCACGATCCGGGTGCCCGGCGCGGAGTGCTCCAGGTGCCAGAGCACGGAGCCGGCCATGTAGACCTCGCGGGCCGAGGTATCGGCGGGCAGCCCCTTGCCGGCGAACAGTTCGGACATGGCGCGGAAGGTGTAGTCGGTGTGGCAGGCGCCTTCCACGCGCCGCAGCGCCAGGTCGTAGGCGTCCTGGCCGCTGTGGGCCACGTACAGCGGCTCGACGGCCCGGAACCGGGTGGACAGCCGCATCAGCAGGGCGCTGAGGGCGTCCTGGTCGGCGGTGCCCAGGCGGGCCCAGGCGGGCGCGGAGACGGGCATGGACGGGGCCGCGAAGCGCTCGGCGATGCCGATCGCCTGTTCGGCCAGCGGCACGGCGGCCGGGTCGGTCTCGCGCAGGTACGTCAGCACCGGGATCAGCGCGGGCAGCAGCGAGCCGCCCGCCTCGGGGATGTCGACACCAGCGAACTGCACCGGGCGGGCCGCGCGGGTGTTGTACCGGCGCAGATAGCGCAGCGGCTCGTGGATGCCCACGGGCAGTGCTGCGGGGGCGAGTTCGTCGAGGTCGGCCTCCTCGCCCGCGCCCCTGGCCCACGCGTCGACGGCGAAAGCCTCGCTGAAGCCGTACTCGAACGCGAAGACGGTGAAGCCGCAGCGCTCCACGAGGAAGCGCAGGATGCGGTGGCGGGCGCGGGCGAACTCCTCGATGAAGTGCGAGCTCTCCCCGATCGCGACCACACGGGCGTCGCCGACGGCCTCCCGCAGCGGCTCCAGGTCGTCGAGCGAGGTGTCGGGGTCGAGACCGTCGAGCGGCGCGGTGTCGGCGCGGAGCCAAGCGGCAAAGGCGTCGTCGTGTACAGGAGGCATGCGGTCACGGTATCCGGCACGCGACGGTGCTGCGATCGAATATCGGGGCGCCCCGTGCCTCGCTCACGGCCGCGGCACGTTGCGCAGGTTGGAGCGGGCCATCTGGAGCATGCGGCCCACCCCGCCGTCCAGGACGATCTTCCCTGCGGACACGGCGAATCCGCCGACCATCTCCGCGGTGATCTTCGGGGGAATGGACAGGGCGTTGGGGTCCGTGACGACGTCCACGAGCGCCGGGCCCTTGTGCCGGAAGGCGTCGCGGAGCGCACTGCGCACATGCTTGGGCTTCTCGACCCGCACGCCGAAGGCGCCCGCCGCCCGGGCGATGGCGGCGAAGTCGGGGTTGTGGTTGGTGGTCCCGTAGGAGGGGAGGCCGCTCACCAGCATCTCCAGTTCGACCATGCCCAGCGAGGAGTTGTCGAACAGCACCACTTTGACCGGCAGGTCGTACTGGACCAGGGTGAGGAAGTCGCCCATCAGCATCGTGAACCCGCCGTCGCCGGACATCGAGACGACCTGGCGGCGGCGGTCGAGCAGCTGGGCGCCGATGGCCTGCGGCAGGGCGTTGGCCATCGAGCCGTGCGTGAAGGAACCGATCACGCGGCGGCGGCCGTTGGGGGTGAGATAGCGGGCGGCCCACACGTTGTTCATGCCGGTGTCGACGGTGAACACGGCGTCGTCGGCAGCCTCTTCGTCCAGCACGGAGGCCACGTACTCGGGGTGGACCGGCGTGTGCTTCTCGACGTTGCGCGTATAGGCCTTCACGACGCCTTCGAGGGCGTCGGCGTGGTTCTTGAGCATCCTGTCGAGGAACTTCCGGTTCTCCTTGGGCCGGACCTGCGGGGTCAGGCAGCGCAGCGTCTCGCGGACGTCGCCCCACACCGCGAGGTCGAGTTTGACGCGCCGGCCCAGGTGTTCGGGCCGCACGTCCACCTGCGCGATCTTTACGCCGTCGTGGGGGAGGAAGGCGTTGTACGGGAAGTCGGTGCCGAGCAGGAGCAGCAGGTCGCACTCGTGGGTGGCCTCGTAGGCCGCGCCGTACCCGAGCAGGCCGCTCATGCCCACGTCGTACGGGTTCTCGTACTGGATCCACTCCTTGCCGCGCAGGGCGTGCCCGACCGGGGACTTCACCCGTTCCGCGAACGCCATCACCTCGTCGTGGGCGCCCGCGGTGCCGCTGCCGCAGAAGAGGGTCACCTTCTCCGCCTGGTCGACCATGCGGGCCAGGGCGGCGATCTCCGCGTCGCCGGGCCGTACCGAGGGGCGGCTGGTGACCAGCGCGTGCTCGGCGGTGCGCTCGGGGGCCGGGGCGGCGGCGATGTCGCCGGGCAGTGCGACGACGCTCACGCCGCCCTGCCCGACCGCGTGCTGGATGCCGGTCTGCAGCACCCGGGGCATCTGGCGGGGGCTGGAGACGAGTTCGCTGTAGTGGCTGCACTCCTGGAAGAGCCGGTCCGGGTGCGTCTCCTGGAAGAACCCGGTGCCGATCTCGCTGCTCGGGATGTGCGAGGCGAGCGCGAGGACCGGGGCCATCGAACGGTGCGCGTCGTACAGCCCGTTGATCAGGTGCAGATTGCCCGGGCCGCACGAGCCCGCGCACGCGGCGAGCGTGCCGGTCAGCTGGGCCTCGGCGCCCGCGGCGAAGGCGGCGGTCTCCTCGTGGCGGACCTGGATCCACTCGATGCCGGGGTGCCGGCGCACGGCGTCGACGACGGGGTTGAGGCTGTCGCCGACCACCCCGTAGAGCCGCTGCACCCCGGCGCGTACCAGGATGTCCACGAACTGCTCGGCGACCGTCTGCTTCGCCATGTGCGCACCTGCCCTCCGTGGCCGTCTCTTCCCCCATCAACCCACGGAACGCGCGCCTGTGCCATCGGCCCGTGGAATGTACGGGCGTCACCCGAACGGCCCATCCGTTCTGCGCACCACAGGGGCCGGAGGCGAGAATTCCCTTGGAGAATTGCGATGTCCTACTCGCCCGGAAGCACTCACCGATCGAAGGCGCGTGATCGAATATCACGCGCCAGGAAGTGGTGCGTGGTCCTGGCCTCCCTGGTGGTCCTCGGGCTCATCGCGTGGCCGGTGCTCGACCACTTCGGAGTCTTCTCGGACAAGGGCGAATCCATCAGGTTCGGCAAGAAGCCCAGCGGCGGGCAGGCCACGCAGAGCACCGACCCCCGGACACTGCTGCCCACCGGGCCCGAGGCCGACTTCCGGGTCGAGAGCACCCTGGACGACGGCACGAAGATCGCCGTGACGACCCTGCACGGAGCCAAGTCGGGTTTCACCGGCCCGGTGTGGGTGTGGGCCCCGAAGCAGTACGACGACCCGGCGTACGCGAAGAGCGGCTTCCCCGTGATGATCGCCCTGCCCGGGGGCGCGGGCTTCCCGAAGAACTACTGGATGGGCACCGACCTGCATCTGCAGTCCTCCATCACCACGTGGGCCGAGGAGGGCAAGAGCCTCCCGTTCCTCGTGGTCATGCCGGTGCTGAACCCGGTTCCCGAGAGCAAGGGCGTGTACTACGACGCCAGCGACATCCCCGGTCAGCCGAAAATGGGCACCTGGCTCACCGAGGACGTGCCCGATCTGGTCAAGGCCAACTTCCGTACGCTGAGGTCCCGGGACGGCTGGTGCTTCATGGGCTCGTCCACCGGCGGCTTCGCGGGGCTGAAGTCCGTGCTGCAGAAGCCGGACAAGTTCAAGGCCGTGATCGCCTCCGGCCCCGACATCGTGCCCGACTCCCGGCTGTGGGCCAGCCACGAGCAGGAGCGGCAGCAGAACAATCCGCAGGTGCTGGCGAAGGAGTTGATCGCCGCCGGCGGGCCGGACGTCTACATCGCCTTCCAGGTCGGCACCAAGGAGAAGAAGGCCATGGCGGACGTGAAGCAGTTCATCGCCACCTACGGCAACACCGGCCCCGTCCACACGATGCTGCGCGAGATACCCAACGGCTCGCACAACGCGCGGACGTACGTGCCCAGCATGGGGGAGGGGCCCATCCAGTGGATCAGCTCCCACATGGAGGCACCGGTCCCGCACCCGTGATCCCGCACCCGTGACGGACTCACCGGACCGGCGCCCGCCGGGTGGCCGTGCGCCCCCGGCGCCGCCATGATGGGCGCCATGGCCACCGATGCCGCACCCGCCCCGATCCGTGTCCTGGTCCTGAGCGCCTCGCTGCGCGCCGACTCGCTCAACACCCGTCTCGCCGCGCTCCTGGCGCGCCTCGTCGAGGGCACGGGCGCCGTGGCCGATGCGGTCCGGCTGGCGGACTTCCCCATGCCGCTCTACGACGGCGACGTGGAGGCCGCCGAGGGCATCCCGCCGGGGGCCAGGGCGCTGTGCGAACGGCTGGACGCCTGCGACGCCTTCGTCATCTCCTCGCCGGAGTACAACGCCTCCGTACCCGGTGTACTGAAGAACGCCGTCGACTGGGTCTCCCGGGTCCGGCCGCAGCCGTTCAAGGACAAGCAGGCCCTGCTGGCGTCGGCCTCCCCGTCCATGGTCGGCGGCAACCGCGGGCTGTGGGCCCTGCGGGTCCCACTCGAACACCTCGGCACGCGGGTGTACCCCGACATGTTCAGCCTGGCCAAGGCGCACGAGATGCTCGCGGACGGGCAGTTGTCCGACACCGGGCTGCAGGACCGGCTCGGGGAGACCGTGTCGTCGTTCCTGAGCCTGGTCGAGGCGGACACCCGGTACGTGTGCTTGCAGCGGCGCTGGTACGAGTTCCTCGGCGACCGCACGGATGCGCCGCTGACGCAGCGCGCGCAGGATTAGGGCGCGTTCGGCGCCCCGTAGGGGCGCGGGGCTGTGACATTGCGCGGCTCCGCCGCGTGGGCGCGACCGACCTGCGGGCGCGTCGTGGCTGATCGCGCAGTTCCCCGCGCCCCTTACAGGCGCCCCGGCCCGCACGTCTGTGCCCGTATCACCCGATCTGCGTCTTTTGCCTGCGCCGGGGGCACGCCACCATCAGGGGATCCACTGTCTGCCAGGGCGGCCGTGCCGCCGCCCGGAGGTTCCCGCCATGGCCGCCGCGCCCGCCGTCCTTCCGTTCCGTCCCGTCGCCGGCCCGCGCGGCCTGCCGCTGCTCGGCAACCTCCCCGCCTTCGGCCGGGACCCGCTGACCTTCCTCACCCGGCTGCGCGACGAGTACGGCGACGGCGTGACCTGGTCGCTCGGGCCCCTGCGCAGCCTGTTCGTCTCGCACCCCGAGCACATCGGCGAACTGCTGGGAGCGGTGGAGCAGACCTTCGACATCCTCGACGTGGGCTGGGCGTTCCGGCGCGTCGCCGGGCAGAGCGTCATCCTCAGCAAGGGCGCCGAGTGGCGCCGCAAACGGTCCCTGGTCCAGCCGACCGTCAGACCCCGCCAGGTGCGCCTCTACGCGTCCACCATGGTCGACTGCGCGCAGTCCGTCGCCGACCGCTGGCGCGACGGCCAACGCATCGACGTACTGCGGGACATGGCGCTGCTCACCCAGCGCGTGGTGGTCCGCACCCTGTTCGGCAACGACATCGGCGACCAGGGCGGCGCGCTCGGCGACGCCATGATCGTGGCCCAGCACGAGGTCGGGGCCGAGCTGCGCAGCATGAGTCTCTTCCTGCCCGGCTGGGTGCGCACCCCCGCACGGCGCCGGGTGGACGCCGCCGTGGCGACCATCGACGCGGAGGTCCACCGGCTGATCGGTGCGCGCCGGGCCGCCGGAGCGGACGCCGAGGACCGTGACGACCTGCTCAGCCGGCTGCTCGCGGCCCGCGACGAGGACGGCCGGCCGCTCTCCGCCCAGGAGGTGCGGGACGAGGCGGTCACGCTCTGGGCGGCCGGCCACGAGACCACGTCCACGACCCTGACCTGGACCTGGTACCTGCTGGCCGGCGCCCCGCAGGTGCGGGCCCGGCTCGACGACGAACTGCAACGCGTCCTCGGCGGGCGGCCGCCGGGCATCGACGACTACGAACGCCTGCCGTGGACCCAGCAGATCGTCAAGGAGTCGCTGCGGCTCTACCCGCCCGTCTGGCTGCACTCCGCCGTCGCCCGCAAGGGTGCCGTCCTCGGCGGCCGGCCCGTCGCGGCCGGCATGAAGGTGTGGTGCAGCCAGTGGACCGCGCACCGCGACCCGCGCTGGTTCGCCGACCCGGGCGCCTTCCGCCCCGAACGCTGGGACCCCGGCACGTCCGAGGCGGTGCCCGCCCACGCCTGGTTCCCCTTCGGCGGGGGACAGCGCACCTGCCTCGGCGCACGATTCGCCCAGGTCGAGGCCGCGTTGCTGCTCGCCACGCTCGCCCAGCGCTTCCACGTGGACGTCGACCCCGGCCCGGTACGGCCGAAGGCCGCCCTGCTGATCCAGCCGGACGGCCCCCTGCGTGCCACGCTGCGCGCGGCGAAGTCGCCTACGGGGTAGGAAGGCCGACGGTCTTCGGCGGTGTCGGGTTGTCCGCGTTGTCATAGCCGATCGCGCAGTACGTCCACGGTCCCTCGGAGGCCTTCAACGAGGCGAGTATGCCGAGGAATTGACTTGCTCTCCCTCCTGGAGGAGGGAGATTCTGGCCTGCCTGCTCGGTACTGTGCCGCTACGCGGCGCGGGTTTCGGGCGGGCTTCCGTGGCTTCCTGCTTCGTCGCGCTGTGCCAGAACGGGTTCTGGTCTTACCGGCGCTCCACAGGCTGCAACCGCCAGTCCGGCGGCCGATTTCACGTTCTTCGCGGCGTTGTGGTCCCGGTCGTGAACGGTGCTGCAGGCCGTGCAGGTCCACTTCCGTACATGCAGGGGTTTGGGGCCGTCGCGGTGACCGCAGGCGGAGCACACCTGGCTGGTGGGCTCGAACCGGCCGGCC
>NZ_JBSFWU010000059.1:0-48214 GCF_053594995.1 Streptomyces sp. NPDC002536 | reverse complement strand
CAGCTGGTCCGCTGCGCTGCTGTTGCCGTTGATCGCAGGGCGATAGCGGCCGGCGGTCGGCCCTCGATCTCATCGGGATTTCATCGCTTCCTGGCAGGCTGCGCGCCATAAATATGTGCGCCCCTTCCTATCGAGGCTTCATCGCGCCGCACTACGTTTCCCGCTCGGTAGCCAGAAGGCTGATTTCACCGGCTTGTTGTGGAAGTTGACAGGAATTATCGAGAGTGATCATGAACAGACAGATAAAAAGAGCCGCGAAACTCCTCATCGCGCCGGCCTCGGCCCTTACTCTCCTCGTACCCGTCCTCGCCGTGACCGCGACTCCCGCAGCCGCCGCGACCGACGCCTATACCTTCACCAATGCCAACGGCACCCTCAATGCGACCGGCAACGGTGACGGAAACCAGATCTCCGTCACCCCCGACGGCACCAACTACACGAACTGGCGCCTGATCAAGCTCGGCGACCCCGGCACGTTCAACATCGCCAGCACCTCCTCCGGCAAGTGCATCTACGCCACCCAGCCCGCCGTACAGCAGTCCTGCGGCAAGGACGGCGAGCAGTGGCACTTCCGCCCTGTCGACGGGAAGCCCAACACCTTCGGCATCGTCCGCCGTGACGACCGCAGCGGCACCGAGTGGTGCATGGACAACCGGGGCGGCCTGCACCTGTGGGGGATCCTCGCCCAGCCCAACGCCTGCAACGGCAGCGCGGCCCAGGAGTGGACGGTGCCCGCGTCGAAGGCGGCCGAGGCGAAGCAGCTCGCCCTCGACTACTACGCCGACCTGTGCTCCAAGAAGACCTCCACGTGTTCGTGGACGCAGAAGTCCGAAGGGCAGCCCGAAGTCCTGCCCCGCCAGCCCGCTTCGTCGGTCTGGTACAACGACACTGCTTCGTCCATGAAGCAGGTCTTCACCACCATCTACCACTCCGGATGGTCGCAGGCGTTCTCCGCGGGCCTGTCGTCCTCCCTCGGTGTCTCCACCCCGGTCCAGGCGATGATCTCCAGCCAGCTGACCGCCACGACGGTGTACACCTCCGACGAGACGACGATCAACGGCATCGCCGTGGAGGTCCCGCCGAAGAACTACGCCTGGGTCGACTTCGCGGCCGTCGGCAAGAAGGTCACCGGAACGTGGACGTTCAACACCGACAACCAGCCGTGGACCATGGACGCGACCGTCACCGTCCCCGTCGTCAACTCGACGGCCGGATCCACCATGTACGTCGCCCGCACCAGCACCGACCCGTCCGGCAGCAGTGGCAGTACGACCAGCCCTGATGTGAAGCCGCAGACCTTCGCCACGACTACGACGAAGACCTTCATCCTTCCTGCGGGAAGCCGGGTGACGTCGTCCAACGGCACCGTCACCGCGACGGACACCGACGGCACTGTTGCCACCATCCTCCCCACCACGCTGAAGGACACCGACGGGACGACCCACAAGGTCGGCCTGACCGTCTCCGGCAACACGGTGACCCAGACCATCGAAGGCGCCACCGGCGACACGATCACCGGCACCATGAGCCCGCCGGTCTTCTCGGTGAAAGCAGCAGCAGCCGCACCGGCCGCCACGAGGAAGACCCTGATGAAGACGGCCGCCATGATGCGGCCCGCAGCGGCCGGCGACAAGAGGGGCCGCATGAACTGCATCGGAGACAAGATGGGCGAGGGAGCCACCTTCGGCCTCCTCGGTGCCGCCCTGGGACAGCCCGAAGCCGTCCTGGGCGGAGTCTTCGGCGGCCTCATCATCGGCCTCGCCGAATGCACCAGGTGACCTGACCCACTGCTGAGCGAAGCGCCCCCTGCCTGTGACCGGGCGGGGGCGCTGTGTTGTCGGGGAAAGGCGACGGATCAGGTCAGCTCAGTGGGTGGCGAGGAACTCGAGCGTGTCGATCACGCGGTTCGAGAAGCCCCACTCGTTGTCGTACCAGGCGACCACCTTGACGTGGCGTCCGTCGACGCGGGTGAGGGCCGAGTCGAAGATGGAAGAGGCGGGATTTCCCGTGATGTCCGACGACACGAGCGGGTCGTCCGAGTACTCCAGGACGCCGGCGAGCGGCCCCTCCGCCGCGGCGCGGTACGCCGCCAGCACATCCTCGCGCGTCACGTCGCGGGCCACGGTCGTGTTGAGTTCGACGATCGAACCCACCGGCACCGGTACGCGGATCGAGTCGCCCGACAGCTTGCCGTCGAGGCTCGGCAGCACCAGACCGATCGCCTTGGCGGCGCCGGTCGTGGTCGGCACGATGTTGACGCCGGCGGCCCGGGCACGGCGGGCGTCGCGGTGCGGACCGTCCTGCAGGTTCTGCTCCTGCGTGTAGGCGTGCACCGTCGTCATGAACCCGTGCTCGATACCGGCGAGTTCGTCGAGCACCTTGGCCAGCGGCGCGAGCGCGTTGGTGGTGCAGGAGGCGTTCGAGACGATCGTGTGCACGGCCGGGTCGTAGGCGTCGGTATTGACCCCGAACGCCAGCGTGACGTCGGCGCCGTCCGACGGCGCGCTGACGAGTACCTTCTTCGCGCCCGCGTCGAGGTGGGCACGCGCCGCCTTCGCCGAGGTGAAGCGGCCGGTGGCCTCCAGGACGATGTCGACGCCGAGTTCGGCCCACGGCAACTGCGCCGGTTCGCGCTCGGCCAGCACCGTGATCCGGCGGCCGTCGACGACGAGGGCGTCCCCGTCGACGGTCACCGGGCGCCCGAGCCGGCCGGCCGTGCTGTCGTAGGCGAGCAGCCGGGCGAGAGTGGCGGGCTCCGTCAGGTCGTTGACGGCGACGACCTCCAGGGCGCTGTCGCGCTCCAGCAGTGCGCGCAGCACATTGCGCCCGATGCGGCCGAATCCGTTGATGGCGATGCGAGTCATGAGTGATGTCCCTTCCCTTCGCCACCAGACTCGCCCGCGGCCGGCGCCGCGGACAGTGGCGGGACCGCCACTGTTCAAAAGGATCCCGCCACGCGGTGGCCGGCTACTCGCCGAGGGTGAAGGTGCGCCGGTACTCGCTCGGGGTGGTGCCGAGGATGCGCTGGAAGTGCAGCCGCAGATTCGCGCCGGTGCCGAGCCCGACATCGGCGGCGATCTGCTCGACGCTCCGCTGCGACCGCTCCAGCAGTTCGCGGGCCACATCGATGCGGGCGCGCATCACCCACTGCATCGGCGTGCAGCCGGTCTCCTCGACGAAGCGCCGGGAGAACGTGCGCGGCGAGACCCCCGCCTGCCGCGCCAGTATGTCGAGGGTGAGGGGCTCGCCGAGCCGGTGCAGTGCCCACTCGCGGGTGGTGGCGAACCGCTCGCCGAGCGGCTCGGGGACGCTGCGCGGCACGTACTGGGCCTGACCGCCGCTGCGGTAGGGGGCCGCAACCAGACGCCGGGCCGCGTGGTTGGACGCGGCCACTCCGAGGTCGCCGCGCAGGATGTGCAGGCACAGGTCGATGCCGGAGGCGGCGCCGGCGGAGGTGAGCACGCTGCCCTCGTCGACGAACAGCACGTTCTCGTCGACCTGGACGAGCGGATGCCTGGCCGCGAGTGCCCGCGTGTAGTGCCAGTGCGTCGTGGCGCGCCTGCCGTCGAGCAGGCCCGTGGCGGCGAGTGCGAAGGCGCCCGTCGAGATGGCGGCGAGCCGCGCTCCCCGGTCGTGGGCGGCGATCAGCGCGTCGACGACGGCCTGCGGCGGGTCGTCGCGGTCCGGGAACCGGTAGCCGGGGACGAAGACGATGTCGGCCCACGCAAGGGCGTCGAGGCCGTGGGCGACGTGGTACGCGAGGCCGTCGCCGCCGGCCACAGGACCGGGCGTCGCCCCGCACACCCGCACCTCGTACGGCATGCTCGCGCGGGTCGTGAAGACCTGCGCGGGAATGCCGACATCGAGCGGCTTCGCGCCCTCGAGCACAAGGACGGCGACGCGATGCAGGCGGGAGGCTGACACAGGAAGAGGTTACGTGGGGAGAAGGTGCACGTCAGGCAGTGCTGCTGCTCACCGGGGCGGGGGAGTGGTCGCGGGCGGTTCAGGCAGCCAGTCGTGCGCCGGGTCGTACTCCAGCCATCGGCTTTGCCTTGCCTGCGCGGCGCAGTCGGCGGTGAGTCTGTCCAGCCCTGCGTGCCCGTTGCCGGTGCGCCACAGCAGCGACCAGGCGTACAGCGGCGTGGGGTTGACCAGCGGGACGGAGCGCAGTCCGGGGATGTGCGGCAGGGGCACGTCGGCGGGCAGCAGCGAGAAAAGATGCGGGTTGCCGACCACGTCTTCGAGGAAGTGGGTGAGCCCCAGATTGACGCCCGTGGCAGTGCTGCGGATGCCGAATCGGTCGGCGAACTGGTGGAGGAAGTCGAGCCGGTCCAGTGCACTGGGCGCCCAGAGCACACTGTCGCTCAACTGGTCGGGCCTCAGGGCCGGTTCGGCTGCGAGCGGATGGTCTGCGCTCAGTACGGCGTCCACCGGTTCGAGGCGGACGAGGCGGTGCGCCAGCCCGGCGTGCAGCGGGGGGTGGACCCGGCCGAAGGCCGCGTCGATGTCGCCGTGCAGCAACGCCGCCGTCACTGATGGCAGATCACGCCCGTGTCCCAGTACGAGCTCCCCGTCCCGCCCGGCGACCTGGGCCAGTGTCCGCATCGGTGCGTAGAGGTGGCCCCAGACGTCGACGCGCAGCGGACGGTCCTTCTTCCCCACTGCCGCCGCGACGGCGGCGTCGGCTGTGGCCAGGGTCTGCCGGGCCGGCGGGAGGAAGCGTTCTCCGGCTTCGGTGAGGCGTACCCCGTGGCCGCCGCGCTGGAACAGCTCGGTGCCGAGCAGGGCTTCCAGGCGCGCGACCCTTTTGGACAACGCCTGCTGGGAGATGGCGAGCGTTCCTGCCGCCCGTCCGAAGTGCAGTTCCTCGGCGGCGCGTACGAAGGCACGTACCTGCGCCATGTCGAGATCCATGGCTCCCACCATAGGTGACAACCAAAAGCTGTCAGCCTTGTGTGTACGTTGTTGGATCACGGAGCGGCCGCGGAGGTTGTATTCCCGGCATGCAAAGACTGATTCCCACGGGGGACATGGCACATCCCGTCGCCTTCGCCGAGGTCGCCCAGCCCGCCCTGGAGCCCGGTGAGGCGCTGATCAAGGTCGAGGCGTTCGCCCCGAACCGGGGCGAGACGTTCCTCCTCGAACACCCCCGGCCGGGGCTGCTGCCCGGCAAGGACATTGCCGGCCTCGTCGTGCAGGCGGCGGCCGACGGCTCCGGTCCCGGCGTCGGCACCCGCGTGGTCGGGCATCCGGCGCAAGGCGGCTGGGCCGAGTACGCGGCCGTGCCCACCCACTCCCTCGCGGTGCTCCCGGACAGCATCGACAGCGTACGGGCGGCAGCCCTGCCGCTGGCCGGGATCACCGCCCTGCGGCTGCTGCGTACGGCCGGTTCCCTGGTCGGCAAGCGGGTGCTGCTGACCGGTGCCTCGGGCGGCGTCGGCCATTACGTCACCGAGCTGGCCGTCGCGGCCGGAGCCGAGCTGACCGTGGTGACGGCCACGCCGGTGCGCGGCGAGCGGCTCGCGGAGCTGGGCGCGGAGGTGGTGCACGAAGTGGCGGCGGCTCAAGGGCCGTTCGACGTCGTCCTGGAGTCCACGGGCGGGCCGAACCTCCCGCTCGCCCTCTCGAAGATGCGCCCCGGCGGCATGCTCGTCTGGTTCGGCCAGGCGAGCCGCACCCCGGTGACCCTCGACTTCTTCGACCTGCTGAGCGGGCCGGAGCGCGTGACGATCCAGCACTTCCACTACGCAGGTGCTCCCTACGACTCCGATCTCGCGACACTGGTGCGCCTCGTGGAACAGGAGCGGCTGCACCCCGAGATCGGCCGGATCGCCCACTGGACGGAGACCGCGGACACGCTGGTCGACCTGCGGGACCGCCGGATCCGGGGCAAGGCCGTCCTGACGACGGGATGAACGCGATGAACACCATGAACGCCCCCGAGTTCGCCGCCGCCCAGTGGACCCGCGCCACCGGCGCGGGAATCGACCCGCACGAATACCGCCGCGTCACCGACAGCCTCGCCTCCGTCGCCGACTGGGCCCCGTCCTTCCTGCACACCGGAAACGCCCACCTGGAGCGCGCGGAACAGGCGGCGGGATCGCCCCTTGCGGCCGGGGAGCATCTCCTGATGGCGGCCCGGTGGTTCCACCTCGCCACGCTCGCGCAGGACGCGGAGGCGCCGCGCGCCGCCGCCGAGGCGGACCACGCCCTGAGCCGGGCATTCTCCGTACTGGAGCCCGGTGTACGGCGCGTGAGCGGCGAGGGATTCACCGGCTGGCTGCGCGGCCCCTCCAACGCCCCCGGCACCGTGGTCATCGTCCCCGGCCTGGACTCGGCCAAGGAGGAATTCCTCGATCTGGCATCCTCGTTGCTGGCCAGAGGCCTGGCGGTGTTCGCGATGGACGGCCCCGGGCAGGGCGTGCTCACGGCCACGACCACCCTCGAACCGGACTACGAGCAGGTCGTCGGCCGAGTCGTCGACGCCCTCGGCGTCGCACGCATCGGGCTCGTCGGCCTGAGCCTGGGCGGCTATTTCGCGGCCCGGACCGCGGCACTGGAGCCGCGTGTGGCAGCGGTCGCAACCGTCAGCGGCCCCTTCCGCCTCGACTGGGAGGAACTGCCCCCGCCGGTGCGGGACATCATGGCCCGCCGCGCCGGAGGGACCGACGCCGCCCGGGACTTCGCCCGTCACGTGGACCTCTCCGCCCTGGCACCGCGCATCGCAGCCCCGCTGCTGGTCGTGGACGGAGGCCAGGACGTCATACCCGGCGTGACGAACGGCGAGTCCCTGGCCGCTCTGGCACCGCACGGCACCTACCTGTCCGTCCCCCACGGCGATCACCTCCTCGGCAACGCCCGGGCCGACTGGCTGCCCCGCCTTGCCGACCACATCACGCACACGCTGACGGGAGCACCGGCATGAGCTGATCCACCGGGAAGACCGTCCGCCCTGGTGGAGGAGCGGTGGGGGAGGCTCCGTACACGAGGAGTGGGATTCACCGGAGTGCGATCAGCCGAAGTGGCGGACGTAGATGTGCGACTTGCCGTTGGTGTCGCCGGGCACGATGTCGCCGGCCGTGGACTGGAAGACCACGTCATGCCCGCCGGCGCTGACCGCGTTGGTCTCGGCCGAGGCGGGCTGGTTCGAGACGATCTGGTCGGTGCCTGTTTGCAGGTCGCGCAGCGTGAGCGACGGTCCATTCGTGCCGTTCGGGGCGTACAGCAGACAGCGGCCGGTGGGATCGATGGCCACGCCCCGCACATTCGGCACCAGTTGGGCGGTGCCCGATTGCACGTCGTAGACGTAGGTGTCGGAGCCCGAGAGGTAGACGACCTTGCTGCCGTCGTTGCTGAGCTGGACCAGTGACGCCCCCGCGGACGAGTCCTCGATCGGGCCGGAGGCGGTGCCGCTGGTCCGGTCCCATACGAAGACGTCCCCCGCCTCGCTGTCCTGGTAGGCGACGTGGCGGCCGTCGCCACTGATGGACGGCCGGGACGGGGAGGTGTGGCCGAGGTCGGCGACGGTCGCCCTGGTGCCGCCGGTGTTCCAGTCCTGAACCTCGATGCGCTGGTGCTCGGACGACAGTTGCTTGATGAGGATGGCCAGGGCGAGGTAGCGGCCGTCCGCGCTCAGCGACGGCTGGTTGCAGCTGTAGGCCGAGCAGTCGGGGGAAGCCGTCCTTCCCGTGCTCACCTGATACTGGCGAGTCCGTACGTTCTTCATCCACCGCAGCGAATAGGCGACGTATTCCCCGTCACCACTGATCACCGGGGGCTGGAGCGGGGGCCAGTCCCCCATCCGCTTGATCTGTCCCGTCCCCTGGTCGCGGACGTACACCCTGTCGCCCCCCGTCGTGCCGCCGGGCGTGAGGTTCTTCGCCGACGACGAGAAGACGACGCGGCGGCCGTCGGACGTGATCGAGGCGCCGGCGGAGTTGTCGTCGGCCTGGGTACCGTCGGCCGCAACACTGACCCTCTCGACGCCGGCTGCGCGGTTGCCCGCGAGCCCCGCCATGGCGGTGGGCCCGGCCGAGGCGGACCCGGGCAGCACCGCCGTGACCGCGCAGACCACGACCGCCGCGCTCAGAGCGGCCCGCACACGTCTGATGGTGCTCCGGTTCGTGTTTCCTCTCATTTTTCCCCCCAGGAAGGATATGGCCCCTTCTCCAGTTCTCCGCTGGAGAACCACAAGCATGCAACCGCAACGGCGCTGTGGGAGGCGGGGTTTCGGTCATGCAGGGTTGTAGGTCAGGGCGGCGGCCATGGCCAGGCCCCGGCTCTGCCGGTCGTTGCGGACCACGTACGGGATCTTGAGACCACGAGCGGCCCATGGCAGGCTCACGCCGCATGATCGATGATTTCGCGAAGGACAACCTGCACGGGAGACTGCGGCGGGACCGCATGGCGCTGCTCTGGAAACTCGACGGCTTGTCCGAATACGACGCCCGCCGGCCTTTGACAGCGACCGGGACCAACCTCCTCGGCCTGGTCAAACACGTGGCCACCGTCGAGGCCAGGTACTTCGGCGAGGTCTTCGACCGCCCTTCCCCGGAACCGCTGCCCCGGTGGCAGGACTACAACGGCAGCGATCTGTGGGCGACCGAGGACGAGACCCGCGATCAGATCATCGAGTTCTACCGGCGCACGTGGGAACACTCGGACGCGACAATCAACGAGCTTCCCCTCGATGCCCCCGGCCACGTGCCGTGGTGGCCGGAGCCTCATCCCAACACGAACCTGTTCGCCGTCATGGTCCATGTCCTCGGCGAGTCCAACCGGCATGCCGGGCACGCCGACATCCTGCGCGAGGGCCTCGACGGCCGGACCGGGGTGCGCCCCGAACACGAGAAGCAGATCGACGAGGAAGCCCGCGCAGCCTACTGCGCGAAGATCGAGCAGGCCGCCAGGCCGGCCGCACCAATCACGGCGTAGAGGTTGTCTTACGTGACGTGATGTTCGTGCGGCATGAGGACCCGCGAAGCGGACAGCAAGCAGACCAATCGCAACAGGTAGGCGAACATGCCGATCAGATCCTGTAAGTAGGGCTAGATCTGACCTACTCCCTCAATACCGTTCTGCCCATGAGTCATGAAGAAACGTCAGAACCCACGTTCCGCTATTCTGCGGTCACTTTCGACTGTCCCGACCCTGCCGAGCTGGCCCGCTTCTACAGCGGAGTCCTCGGCATGCCAGTCGTTTTCGCCACAGACGATTTCGTCCTTCTCGGCCAGAACGGCGCGGCTGGCCTGGGATTCAACCGGCTCACCGACTACCGCCGTCCCACCTGGCCAGACCCGTCCCAGGAAAAGCAGGCCCACATAGAACTGGGCGTCGACGACTTGGATGCCGCCCAAGCCCGTCTGCTCTCCCTGGGAGCCGTCGAGCCCGATTCCCAGCCTGACCCTGACCGGTGGCGGGTCCTGCTGGACCCCGCAGGCCACCCGTTCTGCATCTCCACCCTGGTGTGAGCACAACCTGCCATCGATGGCCACGCACCGCGCACCCGGACGGGGCGGCGAACTCGCCGCCGCCCGAGACAGCGTCCCTCGCTCGGCGAGATGCCGGGCAGCTGCCAGACCCTTCGCGTCAATGCCAGCACTGACGGCGGACGCCTAGTGAAGACGCGTCACCGGTAACACTCCGTAAACGGCAACAGGCCGACCCCGGGACGCTATGGATGTCCGCGAGTGGGGAATCTCCGCGGTCCGCCTACAAAGGTGGTGGGACCGCTCCGTGTGGCGAGCGGGCCGTGTTCACGGAGTGGTGTACGCGCTGACCAGCGGCTGTACCTGGCGGCATCTGCCGCCGACGTTCGGCACGTCGCCCGCCACCGCACGCTGCAGCGCTCCGGGCCGCCCTACGCCCTCACCGCCGGGACCTTCCTCAAGGCGCCCATGGTGTCCTCCGGAAAGCCGCCGAAGGCCTCCGGCCGGTACTGGAGGCCCTCGGCGACACCGCCATCAAGTAACGGCGGCCAAGCGCACCGACAGGGCCCAGTTGCCGTCTGCCGGCGGCCAGTTCGCCAACAGCTCCTGTGGATGTTCGTCAGGGGGCGTCGGCACCGGTGAGGGCCGCTTACCCGGCGGGCTCGATCGCCAGCGCGTGCCGGAAGACGTTGCGGGGATCCCAAAGGGACTTGATGCGCTGGAGTTTGGCGTAGTTGCCCTTGTAGTAGAGCTCGTGCCACGGCACACCGGAGGTGTTCCACTCCGGATCGGCGAGATCGGCGTCCGGGTAGTTGATGTACGAGCCGTCGTTGACCTCGCCCGGCACCGGGACGCCGCCCGTTTCCCCGTAGACGTCCCGGTAGAAGGCGCGGATCCAGGCGAGGTGGACGGCGTCCTCGGACGGCTCGGTCCAGATGGTCTGGAAGACGGCCTTCATGACGACGTCGCGCTGGGCGACGGCCGTCGCGTCGGGGCGTACGGACCGCACCGCGCCGCCGTAGCCGATGAGGAGCATGCCGCCGCGGGGCTCCTTGGCGGAGTCGGTGAGGTGGCGGTGGACGGCCGCGAGTTGGGCGTCGGTGAAGGAGCGGCGCAGGTATGAGGCCTTGATCTTGTAGCGGCGGCTGGTGACGTCGCCCGGCTCGCCGGTGCCCGGCCAGGTCGTGGCGTGGAGCCAGGGCAGCGTGCGGCGGTCGTCGAGGATGGGTGTGAGGCCGGTGCCGGAGGTCACCGCGGCGATGAAGTCGGTGAGGAGGCGGTCGGCGCCGGGGATGCCCGCGTCGATCTGCACGGCCATGTACACGCTGCCCGAGCTGCGGTGCATGGGCAGCAGGATCGCGTAGAGGCCGGCGGAGGGCGAGCCGGGGGCGCTGTTGCGCTCGTGCCAGGTGCCGAAGTTGCGCAGCAGTGTGGTGAAGGCCCGCTCGGTCATCTTGTCGTCCCAGGCCCAGCCGACCAGATATCTGAGCATCTGCTGCGGCGAGGACGGCAGCAGTCGGGACGGGTCGGTGCCGGAGGCGTCCGGTGAGCGGAGCCAGTAGCGGGTGACGACGCCGAAGTTGCCGCCGCCCCCGCCGGTGTGAGCCCACCAGAGGTCGCGGTGGGGGTCGTCGGACTCGCGGGTGGCGACGACGGCACGGGCGGTGCCGTCGCGGTCGACGACCACGGCCTCGATGCCGTGGAGGTGGTCGACCACGGAGCCGTAACGGCGCGAGAGGGGCCCGTAGCCGCCGCCCGCGAAGTGGCCGCCCGCGCCCACCTCCGGGCAGCCGCCCGCCGGGATCGTCACGCCCCAGCCCTTGAAGAGGGTGCGGTAGACGTGCCCGAGGGTCGCGCCCGGCTGGACGGAGAAAGCGCGGCGCCGGGCGTCGTAGTCGACCGCGTCCATGGGGGAGAGGTCGAGCAGAGTCCGCACGGCGGAGTCGGCCGTGAAGTTCTCGAAGCAGTGGCCGCCGCTGCGGGCGGCGATGCGGCGCCCGGACCGGACCGCGTCCTGCACGGCACGTACGACCTGATCCGTCGATCCGCAGACGCGGATCTCGTCCGGGTGGCCGACGAAGCGGAAGTTGTTGCCGCGGAGGAGGCCGTCGTAGCGGCGGTCGCCGGGCCGTACGGTCACCGGGCCGAAGGCCGGGGATGCCGACGTCTCCGGTTCGGCTGCGGCCGCGACCCCCGTCGGCCCTGCCAGCCCGGCCACCGCCCCGCCGACGGTCATCGCACCGGCTCCCGCTAAGAGTTGGCGTCGTCCCAGCGCATCGTCGTGTCTCGTCTGTCGCTTCATCTACGTCCGTCTCCCTCGCTTCGGCAGCCCTGCGGCTCTCATACGCTAGAGCCGTGCTCTGCTGGGCGGATCGTCCGCGTGGAGGGCTTACGGCCGTCCCTTCCCTAGGGGTGGCGGCAGCCTGCGTCCGGTGCTTCGGCCGCCGCCAGGGGCGCGGGACGGGCCGCGGGGCACGGTGCCGGTGGTCCTCGGCAGCCCTCGGAGGAGAAAACCTGTTGGCGGACCACGGCGACCGCTGCTACCTTTCCGGAGGCCGTGCGAGAGAACAAGGAGGTGGTACCCGTGAACGCAGTATCGACATGGGTGCTCCCCTCCGGGGTCACGGTCGGGCGATAGGTCGTCCGGGAGCGCCGTCAAAGAGCTCTCCCGAAAGGCACGACCATGCAATTCACTTCCGAGCAGCGCCTCGACGACGGCGTCCTCGAGCGCGAATTCACCCTCGGCGAGATTCCCGGCACTCTGTGGATGCCTGGATCCGCATCCGTATCCGCACCGGTTCCGCTGATCCTGATGGCCCACAACAACGGCCTGCCCAAGGGGGAACCCCGGCTGGTGGCCCGGGCCCGGCTCTCCGCGGCGTACGGCTACGCGGTGGCCTCCATCGACGCCGCCGGATGTGGCGACCGGCCCCGTTCCGCCGCCGACGAGCAGGCCCGCGCCGACCTCCGCCGGGCGATGCAGGCCGGCGAGCCGGTCGACGAGATCTTCGAGTCCTTCGTCGGTCCGCTGGTCGAAAAGGCGGTCCCGGACTGGCGGACCACCCTGGATGCCCTCCTTGCGCTGCCCGAAATCGGCGGCCCGGTCGGGTACTCGGGGTGGACCGCCCTCGGCATCCGGCTGGCGGTGGCCGAGCCGCGCATCGCGGCCGCCGGTTTCTTCGCCGGGGGGTACGTGCCCCGCGCCCAGCGCGAGGAGGCCCGGCAGGTCACCATTCCCCTGTTGTTCCTGCTGCAGTGGGACGACGAAGGGAATCCCCGGCAGCGGGCCCTGGACCTGTTCGACGCCTTCGGCACCAAGGAGAAAACGCTGCACGCCAATATGGGCGGGCACCTCGGTACCCCGTGGTTCGAGAGGGAGGACGGGGACCGGTTCTTCGGCCGGCACCTGAAGTGAGGCCGGGCCATCAGGTAGGCAGCAGACGGTAGTTGGTGCCAACAGATGCACAACCGCCCCGATCGCGTCGGTACCGGCCATCGGCGGTACCGGCCGGTCGGGGCGGCGCTCGGCCACCAGCGCCCGGCCCTGGCCGACGTCACACTGGGCAGTCGGCCGGCCACGGTCAGAGGGTGAGCAGTCGGACGAGCAGAACGGCCACCGTGCCCAGTGTGAAGACCGCCCCCAGCGCCGTGAACAGCTGGTCGACCCATTTCATGTCCCATCCCTCGATCGCAAACCGGTGTGGGGCTTGCGGGTCGTACCGGACCACGACGTGCGTCCCCACGCCGAAGCCGTTTCCGACGGTTCCGCGGCCGAACCTGGAGGAGTGCTCGCACGCGCGCCCGTCCTGGGCTGTCCAGGCCGCGACCGGGTGGTAGTACGTCGCACCGTCGTCCTGCCGTATGACTTCGTGGCGGACGATCCGGGCCGCGGCAGTGATACCTGTGCGGCGCAGCACGCCGGCACGGCGGAGGCCGTACCCACCGAAGCAGAGGAAGACCACACCGATCGTCAGGGGGATGAGGGAGAAGAGCCATTCGCGTTCCACGTGTTAGGTGATGCGTGTGCTCGGCTGTCGGTTGCGCGGCGAGCACTGCTGACCACGCTGTGGCTGCCGGGCCGTGGTGACTTCCGGTTGTACGAGCCCCGTCACGAGATTGGCCTGCGGGCTCCCGGACTCGCCTGCATCCGACGCGTAGCGGCAGCGGTTCGGCAGGCTCAGGCGCCAGTGGCGTCCAGGGCCGGGCCGATGACGGCGAAGGCCTGGTCGATGAGTTCGGCGGGGTCTTCGCTGCCGTCGCTGCCGCTCCATCGGTGCAGTACGGCGTCGAAGGCGGTGAGCGCCATCCCCGCGGCCAGTCGCGGGTACAGATCGGTCTCGGGGTCGAGCCCGTGGCGGTGTGCCAGTTCTGCCGCCAGGTCGTCGCGCCATTGCGCCTGGCGTTCCAGGAAGCGGGCGTGCAGGGCGGGGGTGCGCAGGATCAACTGGACCACGCGCAGCGCCCGGTCGGAATGGTCGGCACAGGATGCCATGGCGACCCAGACGGCGTGCCGCAGTGCCGCGGAGGGGCGCTCGTCGGTGGGGCGTGCGGCGAGTTGCTCGTGCATGCCGGTGCCCATGTCGGCGAGGAACTGGACGACGACGTCTTCTTTGGATGCGAAGTACCGGAAGAAGGTTCGTTTGGACACGCCGGCGGCGGCCGCGATCTCGTCGATGGTGACTGCGTCGAAGCCGTTGAGCGCGAGGAGCTGCAGCGCTGCTTCGGTCAGCTCGTCGGACACGAGCTGACGTTTGCGCTGGGCCATGCTGACGCCTGGTCGGGAACTCACCAGGCCATCGTAGCGTCATGCCATACGTGACACGGAAGAGCGTTATTGACACTCGGTGACACGCGAGGCAGTGTGTGCCCATGACACGGCTACAGCACTGGACCACCGAACAGATGCCGGACCAGACCACCCGGGTGTGCGTCGTCACCGGGGCCAACAGCGGCCTCGGCCTGGCCACCACCCGGGCACTCGCCCGCCGGGGCGCGCACGTCGTCCTCGCCGTACGCGACGAGGCGAAAGGCCGCCGCGCGGCCGCGGACATCAGCGCCGAACAGCCCGACGCCAGCCTCGAGGTGCGCCGACTCGACCTGTCCGACCTCGACTCCGTGCGGACCTTCGCCGGTCGCATGCACGCCGACCACCCGAAACTCGACGTCCTCGTCAACAACGCCGGTGTGATGGCACCTCCCCGGACCCTGAGCGCCCAGGGCCACGAGCTGCAGTTCGCCTGCAATCACCTCGGCCACTTCGCCCTCACCGGACTGCTCCTCGACCTGCTGACCGCCGGGGACGCCCCCCCGCGTGGTCACGGTGAGCTCGGTCAACCACCGCAAGGGGCGCCTGTACTTCGAGGACCTGGCCGGTGAGCACCGTTACTCGCCCATGGGCTTCTACAACCAGTCGAAGTTCGCCAACGCCGTCTTCGGACACGAACTCCACCGGCGGCTCACCGGCGCCGGCAGCCCCGTGCGCAGCGTGCTCGCGCACCCCGGCTATACGGCCACCAACCTGCAGATGCGTGCCGTCGGGCTGTGGCGGGTGGTGTTCGGCCGCATCGGCAACCCGCTGTTCGCCCAGTCTCCTGCCCACGGCGCGCTGCCGCAGTTGTACGCCGCGACCGATCCGGGCGTGGAGAGCGGGCAGTTCATCGGCCCCGACGGTCCGGCCGAGCTGCGCGGCGCACCGACGCGAGTGCAGCTGTCCCCTGCGGCAGCCGATCCGGAGACCGGTCGCAGACTGTGGGAGTTGTCGGAACGGCTGACGGGCGTGCGGTTCGCGTTGGCCGCGTCCGTGTGAGCGTCCGCGTGAGCCGGGTTCCGGCGCCGACGGGACGTGTCAGCGGATGAACCGGCGGCTGAGTGTTCAGGCGGAAGGGAGCAGCCGCTATCGCAGGCCGCCGCTCTGGGCAACGACAGCGACGTTGAGGTTCCCGTCCCCTTCACCGGTCCACGCCAGGAACAGTTGATCCGCCTGCGGGGCGAGGGCCGGGGCATGCGGACTGGTGTCATTGAAGACCGTCTTGCCCTCGAACGTCGCTCCGTTGTCGACCGAGAACATCAGGTTCAGCTGCGGATTCCCCGACCCCCTCCAGGCCAGCCACAACGCGCCGTCAAAGGAGGCCAGTGCAGGTCCGTCGTCGCTGGTGTCCCCGAGCACGACCTTGTTCTCGAGACCCTGGATGCCGAACCCTCCCTGGGTGTCGGCGAAGAAGGCGACCTGGGCGACGTTGAGGTTCCCGTCCCCCTCGCCCGTCCACGCCAGGAACAGCTCATCCCCGTGCGCGGCGAGGGCCGGGGTGTGCGGACTGGTGTCGCTGAGGACCGTCTTGCCCTGGAACGTTGCCCCGTTGTCCTGCGAGAACATCAGGTTCAGCTGGGTGTTCCCCGATCCCCTCCAGGCCAGGAACAACGTGCCGTTGAGGGACGCCAGTGCAGGTCCGTCGTCGCTGGTGTCCCCGAGCACGACCTTGTTCTCGAGACCCTCGATACCGAACCCTCCCTGAGAGTCGGCGAACAGGGCGACCTGGGCGACGTTGAGGTTCCCGTCCCCTTCACCCGTCCACGCCAGGAACAGCTCATCCTGAGAGGCGAGAGCCGGACCGTGCGGGCTGGTGTCGCTGAAGACCGTCTTGCCCTGGAACGTTGCTCCGTTGTCGTCCGAGAACATCAGGTTCAGCTGCGGGTTCCCCGACCCCTTCCAGGCCAGGAACAGCCGGCCGTCATGGGACACCAGTGCAGGCGCTTCATCGCTGGTATCACCCAGCACAACCTTGTCCGTGAATTCTGGGGACAGAGAAAATCGGGTCATTGTTGCCTCCCGGGGTCGTGGGGCCACAAGCAGGCCGTGTGCGAGACCGCTCCGGGCACAAGGGCATAGCCGGGCACCAAGGACGAGACGCCTCGGGCGTGTTCGCCCTTTTGTAAACTTTTGCTCTGGAATTGAAATGTACGTCAAGGTTTGCGTGGCCGTAATCACTCACAAGAGTGGGTGTCGTGCGCGCGGTAGGGCTGAACAGCAGTCGGGCGAGATTGCTGCCCAACGGGTCCCGGCACTCCAGCCGTAGATCGTGATCTTCATGCCTGATGTGTGACGTGCCTCCGGCAACGGCCGGCGCGGGCTCGGGCCTGATGACGGCGTCGCCAGGCGGGCCGGCCAAGCCGGTGGACCGCATCGCTTCAAGGAACCGGCTGCTCATGCGGGTTGCCGGCTCCGGCTAGGTCGTGAAGGCGGTACCCTCGGCCAGTCCGGCGGCCCGGCAGTGGTCCGGGTCGCCCGTCCACGAGTGCGGGAGATGCAGCTCACGGTCAACCGTCGCGTGCCCGCGGCGGTCGGTGCCTGGAGCTTCGGGTCCCGCCGGCGGCGGCCTCATTCCGCAGTCGGCCGACCGGAGATGCAACGGTGCCCATGGCTTCACACTCGTCTACGGCCGGTAGCACTGGAAAAGCGACGGGGCTCGCCGCTCAGCCCTGGAGCAGTGGCTCGTAGGGCTCATTCTCCGGAGTGAAGATCAGGGCGAAGTCCTTGCTCGCCTCGACGGCGACCTCGCGAAGACGAGCCAGGGCTTCGATCTCTGTGGGAAGCAGGATGCCGAGAACTGCGGCCGCACGGTCCCGCCGATTTACCGCGTCGGGCACGTCCTCCAGGAACTCGGCAGCCAGCTCGCCGCTCTCCTCCTCAGTGAATTCGCGGCAGTCGCGCCACCAGGGTGCCACCAGAAGGAGCTGCAACAGCTCCCGCAGGCCGAACGCGACCAGAGCCGCACGACCTTCGGAGTCTGCGTACAGAACCGGACGTTCCTCGCCACCATCGCCACAGAAGAAGTACGTGCCTCCGGCCCCATCACCCGCGAAGCCTTCCAACGCCGCGCCCGACGCGAGGTGGACCTCCTCGACGTGGTCCCCTCGGCCGAGGTCGAAGTCACCAGGCCAGGCCAGGAAGTCGGCGGTCTCTTGGTGTTCGACGATGGCAGCGATCAGCGATTGCATGCGCCGCATCTTAGAGCGTGCCCCACGTGGCCGTGATCTGCGTGTGACGTTGCGGTTGTCCCGTCCCGCTGGACGTTCACCCTGTCACGCTTGATCTTGATGGTTTGGCTGCCCTGGCACTTCACTACCGGGGGGTGGCGGCCGCTTGTTACTCTTTTCGATCATGCGAGCCCTCTTCCCAGGATCCTTCGACCCGGTCACTCAAGGGCACCAGGACGTACTCCGGCGCGCTGCCCTCCTGTTCGACGAGGTCGTCGTGTGCGTGATGTTCAATGCGAACAAGACCGGCCGCTTCCCCGTCACGGAGCGGGTGGACCGGCTCCGCGCGGCAGCAGCTGACTTGAGCAACGTCACGGTCGACTCCCACACCGGCGGCCTGCTGGTCGACTACTGCCGCCGAGCCGGAATCGACGTCGTCATCCGCGGAGTCCGCGGCGTTGCCGACCTGGACTACGAAATGCCGATGGCCCGCATGAACCACGAACTGGCGGGAGTCGAAACGGTCTTCATCGCTGCAGACCCCGCCCTGGCCCACATCTCCTCCACCCTCGTCACGACGATGAGTCAACAGGGCCGTGTCCCGAATGACGACTTGAGCGAGCTTCCAGCAGGTGGGGGTGCCCTCGGGTGTGCCGACCGGGGTTCTCCTGCGACGGAGGCCGGCCGGCACACCCGCTGATTCAGCCCTGGAGGGAGGCGAGCCAGGCGGTCAGCAGGCGGTTGACCTCCTCGGGACGCTCCTGCTGGATCCAGTGCCCGCAGCCGTCCAGGATGTGGGTGGAGGACAGGGCGGGGAGGGTGGCCGGGTAGGCGTCGATCGCGTCGGCCATCCAGGTCGTGGAAGCGTCCAGGGCGCCGCCGATGAACAGGGACGGCTGCTTGATCGGGGCTCCGCCGTACTGGGTGAGGTCCTCCCAGTCGCGGTCCATGTTGCGGTAGCGGTTGAGGGCCCCGGTCATGCCGGTGCGCTCGAACTCCCCGGCGTACACGTCGAGGTCGTCCTCGGTCAGCCAGGCGGGCAGCTTGCCGTCGGGGAAGCGGTCGCGCAGCCGGCCGCCGGTGCGGGCCACAAAGTGCGGGTCGGGCTCGCCCTGGGCGGGCATGGTGTCGGCGGACATGGCCGCGTAGAAGCCCGCGAGCCAGCCCCGGAGGTCGGGCTCCATCTCTGCTTCGGCCCGGCCTGGTTCCTGGAAGTACGAGACGTAGAACTCCTGGTCACCGCCCATCTGCGCGAAGACGTCGGTGGGGCGGGGGCCGCCGGGCGGTGCGTAGGGGACGCTCAGCAGTCCGACGGCGCGGAAGACCTTGGGGTGGAGCAGGGCGGAGGCCGCCGCGATGCTGGAGCCCCAGTCGTGCCCGACGACCACCGCCTTCTCCTCGCCCAGGGCGCGCACCAGGGCGACGTTGTCCTCCACCAGGTCGAGCATCCGGTAGGCGTCCGTCGCGGCCGGCTTGGAGGAGCGGCCGTAGCCGCGCACATCGAGCGCCACGGCCCGGTACCCCGCCGCCGCGAGGGCCGGGAGTTGGCGGCGCCAGGAGTACCAGGACTCGGGGAAGCCGTGGACGAGCAGGACCAGCGGTCCGGTGCCCTGCTCGACCAGGTGCAGGCGCCCAGCGGGTGCCTTGACGGTGCGGTGGCGCAGGTCGGCGGACGGCGCGGGCTGGTGCATCGCTTCTCCTCGGTTCACGGGCGGCCGTGGTTACCCACCGATCATGCGGCGCGGCGGCCGCGCGACGCGAGCACCCTTGCCATCCTGGCAAACTGGCAGGACAGGGCGGTGGAGGCGGCACGGCCGGAGGGAGCGGGGCGACGGTGACGGACGACGGCACAGCCGACACGCTGGCGGCCATGGGCCCCCGGCTGCGGACCGCGCGCGAGCAGCACGGCGCCACACTCACCGGCGTCAGCCGCGCGACCGGCATCTCGCTGAGCACGCTGTCGCGGATCGAGACCGGCCGGCGCAAGCCGACCCTGGAGGTGCTGCTGCAGCTCGCGAAGGCGTACGACGTCTCCCTGGACGAACTGGCCGGCACCGCACCCGCCGCTGCGGCCCGACCGCGCACCCCGGTGCCGCAGCGTTCCGGCAACGACAAGGCGGTGCTACCGCTGACCCGGTACGTCGGGGGCCTGCATGCCCACAAGCACGTCCTGCCCGCCATCGACGCGCCGCCGGCGCGGCCGCGGCAGGTCTCCCATGACGGGTACGAATGGCTGTGCGTCCTGTACGGGCGGCTGTGGCTGGCGCTCGGCGAGCAGGACCTCGTGCTGAGCGCCGGGGACGTGGCCGAGTTCGACACCCGCACCGCCCACGGAGTCGCGAACGCCGGACCCGGCGGACCGGTCGAATACCTGATCATGTTCGGGCCGCAGGGGGAGCGCCTACGATCGCGCACCCCGGCTCCCGACCGCTGGGCCCGGTAGTGCGGAGCACAGCGTCCGGGCCCCCGCGACGGTGCCTGCGGCTTCACGCCTCGGCGGCGTCCGGATCACGCAGTGGTCGCAGGCCGCCGGGCAGGTCAGGGAGTTGGAAGGAGTACCGGCCGGGCATGTTGAGGTGGTGCCGCACGAATGGTGAGAGGCGAGCCACGTCCTCGTCACGGACGTCGAAACCGTCCATCAGCAGCTGCTTCACCGCAGCGTCCATGTACCGCGTGCTGAACAGTACGAGGGCGTTGGGGACCAGCCCCAGTGCCCCGATCCGGTCCTCCATGCCGTCCCGGTAGCGCTGGTGGAGCTCCCGTGTCTGCCGTGGAAGATCTTCCAGGCGAGGGAGTGGCCGCCCTCCCGGAGGTTGGCCTGGTTCTTGATCTGCCGCCGGTAGCCGATGCTCGTCCGTCAGCCCAGTGATGCGCTCGCCGCACGCAGTTCGTCCAGGGCCGCCAGGGTGTACCCGGCGAGCTCGTCCTCGGCGCCACGGTCGTCCTCGGCCCATGCGGCGTACCCCCGTTTGAAAGCGAGGACGCCCAGCTCGCCCGCGAGAGCCGCAGTCGGATCGGGTACGCCGCGGGCGACCAGAGCGGTTGTCATCGCGGCCGCGAGACTGACGGTCTTGAGGGTGTCACGTTCTTGAAGCTCGGCGCTGGCGGCGATGGCCGCCTTCAGGCGGGGGGCGAGCTCGCGACTCCCGGGGCCCATCGCGGTCGCGGCGCGCTCGAGACCGGCAGCGACTGCCTCAAGCGGGCTGGCGTCACCGGGCGCGTCGGCGATCCCCTCGGTCAGCAGCCGGCTCAGCGTCTCCTGCCCGGCGACCAGCAGCTCGCGCTTGTCGGGGAAGTGCCGGAAGAAGGTGCTCTTGGTGACCCCGGCACGCTCGGCGATCTGCGCGACCGTCGTGGCGTCATACCCCTGCTCCGTGAACAGGTCGACCGCAGCCACGACAAGGCGTTCACGCGCACCTGGTTCCCATCGTCCCATGGGGTCAGCATATGTGATGGGACCCTTGTCCCGTCACCCTGCTAGAGTGATGGGACAAGAGTCCCATCACTTCTGGGAGGGTTCCATGCGCGTCTTTGTCACCGGCGGCACCGGTCTGATCGGTTCCGCCGTCGTCGCCGAACTCCTCGGCAACGGCCACACCGTCCTCGCGCTCGCCCGCTCCGACGCCTCCGCGCAGGCCGCCGAGGCAGCCGGCGCCGAGCCGCTGCGGGGAGGCCTCGCCGATCTGGACGTCCTGCGCTCCGGCGCCGCCCAGGCCGACGGGGTGATCCACCTGGCCTTCGGCAACGACTTCAGCAGCCCCGAGGCCCTCGCCCGGAACGTCGCCGAGGAGACCGCCGCTCTCACCACCCTCGGCGAGGAACTCGTCGGCAGCGACCGTCCCTTGGTCACCGTCTCGGGTACGCCCCGGGTGCCGGGCCGTGCCTCCACCGAGGCCGACCCGGTGCCGACCGACGGGCCGGTCGGCGGCCGCAGCCGCACGGTCACGGCGATCCTGGGCCTGGCCTCGCGCGGGGTCCGGAGCACGTCCGTACGCATGCCGCGCACGGTTCACAACGAGGGCGCGGGCGGGTTCGCCGGTCTGCTGACCAACATCGCACGCCAGAGCAGGATCTCCGGCTACCCCGGCGACGGCACACAACGCTGGCCCGCCGTCCACGCGCTCGACGCAGCCGTTCTCTTCCGGCTCGCCCTGGAGCAGGCGGAGGCCGGTACCGCCTGGCACGCCGTGGCCGACGAGGGGGACAAGGTACGGGACATCGCGGCCGTCATCGGCCGACGGCTGGGCCTGCCGGTCGAGTCGGTGCCGGAGGAGACCTACGGCCCGCTCGGCCCGATCTTCCAGGCCGACCAGCCCTCGTCCAGCACCCGTACCCGGCAGGCGCTCGGCTGGGAGCCGAAGCACCCCGGCCTCCTGGAGGACCTGGAGAACATCCAGCCCTGATCGGCGACCGACGATCGGGGCGGACTCGCTGCCGGCGCTCACGTTGACAGCGGAAATCCCTCACCTACGTCACTCGCGACCGACCGTCTCGCCGCAGCGACATCTCGTACCCGCACATCCCGCGGTCAACGCGCTCCGGCTCCCGACTCGTTCCCCACACCGTCGCCAACAACGGGGCCCGCCGGGGCCGGTCCGCCACCCGCGTGGCGGCGAAACATCTCGCACCACCCGCGCCAATGCGGAAATTCATGTCCACAACAAGCAGGAGGTTCCATCATGGTGACAGTTGTCTTCGGCGCCCGCGGTAACGTCGGTCGTCATGTGGCCGATGGCCTGCTGGTCGCCGGTGAGCAGGTCAGAGCAGTCAACAGGACCCCAGCCGCGGGCTTGACGCCTGGGTACGAAGCAGTCGTCGCCGACCTGGAGCGTCCCGAGACGCTGCCCGCAGCGCTCGACGGTGCCGACAAGGTGTTCCTGTACGGAATGCTCGACCCCCAGAAGCCCTACGACATCGAGAAGTTCGCTGCGGCGGCCGCAGCTGCGGGAATCCGGCAGGTGGTCCTGCTCTCGTCGGTGTCGGTCGTCCTGGACCCCGACGCCGACCACCCGGTCGCCCGCCTCAACCGCACGATCGAGCAGGCCGTCCAACGGTCCGGCATGGACTGGACGTTCCTCAGGCCGGGGACATTCGCGATCAACACGCGCACCTGGTGGGCCGAATCGATCCGCACTGACAACGTCGTCCGCCTTCCCCATCCGCTCGCACAGTCGGCACCGGTGCACGAGAAGGACATCGCGGCGCTGGCGGTGACCGCCCTGACCGAACCGGGCCACTCGCACCAGGCCTACACCATCTACGGGGCCGAGTCCCTGACCTTGCAACGCCAGGTCGAGCACATCGGCGAGGCCATCGGCCGTCATATCCGGGTTGAACACATCTCCGACGAGCAGGCTCGCGCGGAAATCGCCAGAACAATGCATCCGGTCGTGGCCGAGGCGATCGTGAGTCAGTGGGCAGCCGCCGACGGCGTCGTGGCCATGACCTCCGCCATCGCCGAAAAGATCACCGGCACTTCGGCACACACCTACGCCCAGTGGGCCGTCGATCACGCCGACGACTTCCGCTGAGCTTGTCGTGCTGACCGGCTGTACGGGACCCGGTCTGCTCGGCACTCCGGTTTCCCTCGCCCTGACTGCCGTCGGGCAGCGCAACGATGGCCGTGCAGCGGCTGGTGCGCTCGACGAGCGTGGCGACGGTTGAGGGCCGGGTGCCCGTCACGAGGTCGCCCTCCCAATGGCCGGGAACCTTGCGGTTCTCGGCCTCGGCGGGGCGGGCGGTGATGGACACCATGCCGCGGATGATGCCTCGCCCGGTGGACCGGCGGGCGATCTTCGGACGACGCATGGGCCTGCCTGACCGCAGCCGTTGGGTGAGGCTGCGGTCGATCGCCTGACGCCGGCGAGGGTCGTAGAAGAGTCCAAGTCTGCTGTCGTAACCGCACCTTGGGCTCCTCCGTTCCCCGCTGGCGGCCGATCCCTTGAAATCGATCATTCGGGCGGGAGGCGGCTACTGCTCCTCGGTGGAGGGCCGTCGCACCTCGAAGTGGAAGCATCCGTATTCCAGTGCCCTGACATGCACGAGCACTACATCCGGGTCACTGAACGCCTCGTCGAATGCTGCATTGAAGCCAGCCGTGGCATTGGCCGGAATCTCCAGCAGGCGTCCACCGGCGATATGGCCCCGGGCGTCATAGCGGCGCACGGTACGCAGGGCGCCCGGCCGGTCGAGAGGGTAGTTCTTGCCTGGGGTGAACCCGCCGCAGTCATCGGCGTGGATGAAGACGGGGCCTTGTTCGTCGTACGCGCCCGGACGTGCACCCCTCGTGGCGGCCCAGCGGCGCAATGGGGCGTACGAAACAAGGGCAATACGCTCGCCGAGTGTGACGGGGCGCAGGCAGCAGCGCAGCGGGGAGCCCTCGTCGTCGCTGGTCGCGATGTACGGGGCGCACGGACGGCCTGCGTCGTCGGCAACCCGCAGTTCCTTGAGGGCGGCTGTGTCGATGGGGAGCACGGTGTATCTGGTCATGTGCCGATGCTGGCTCGACGCACGTGTGTTTGCTGGCGGGAAACGGACGTTGCGTTGCCGCATGTCCACGCAGAAGGCTGACCGGAAACGTCACGCCCACTGAATGCAGGCTCCCTGCGATCGCCACCTTTTGGAATCTCACCTGGAGGGAGAGGCGGTGACGGGAAGTTCCCGCACCACTGCACACCATGCTCCCGTATCCCGATCCTCCTAGCGCAGTCATCCTGCCCCAACCGTCGACCAGCCGTCAGCGGTACGGGCGGTACCGGCGTGCTGCCCCGCCAGCTTCTTGAGGCGGCGCAACTGCGTGGTCTGCGCCGGAGGTTGGGACCGGCCACGAGGATCGGCCCCCGACCTCCAGCCCTGCGACCTGCACTGCCAAGCAGCGGTGGCTCGGTCTTCAATCTGGCATGGTGGGGCCTTCGAACGGCTGCAGCCCGAATCACGCTGAACCACTTGCCGAACCAGTCATCACTCACTCGCCACCACTGGCCGGAACGTGACGCAACGGCAGGAGTCCGAGTCCGCCCCGGCCTCGCCGTGCATCCACGTAGCGGCTGAGGCGGCTGAGCAGTGACGGGTCGGTGTCCGTGCCTGTGCAGCTGCTGTGATGCCTGATCATCGCCTCAGGTCGGGTTGTGAAACATGTCGACCCATGAATCTCAGCGGCCATCGCCGTGACGCAGAATTCACAGCAGTGCGTGTAATGGATATCTTCGCAGAAGCCGGGAAGGTGCGGCAGAATCGTTTTGCTGTCATCGAGTATCAGCCATCAGGGGAATACCTGAATGCACGCCTACCATCACCCGTTCAAGCCAATCCCCAACGGCCGGTTGCCCGGCACCTACGCTGGACCGATAGCATCCGATTGTCGACTCGTTTCGGCCGGAAGGCAGGTCGCTCGCACTAGCACCTCAGGAATGGCAAAAGAGGGCAGCGTGTCGAAGGGGTGGTTGTGAAATGCAGGACGCCGGCAGTCCCGAAGAATACCCTCTCCTTAAAGACGGTAGCGGAAAGGGTACCGTCACGCCGCACTCCATAACGGTCGGACCGGATGGCTACCTCTGGGTGACAACTCATGACAGTGCGCTCGTCCAGGTGCATCCGACGAGCATTGCCAATCAACTCAAGGTCACCAACGATGTCCGTCCCCTCTCTGCCGGGATCATTCCGGATCCGCATCCGAACCGGCCGGACGGGAGGAAGGTCGTATGGTTCGCCTCTCCCGCGCATGAGCAGGACTACGACCCGGTCATCGAATACGACATCGTGAACCACAAGCGACTCAATGAGTTCAAGTTGGCCGATGACGCCAGGGCTCAGACCATCGCGTCGCTCCTGGTCAATAAGGGAACCGACCAGACTCCTGTATGGGCCTATTGGGTCATGTTCGCCGAGCCCGTGCACACACAGGTGGGCTACTGTGATCCGGAAGACGAGTCCAGTACCCCACGTATGTATCCATTTCCGGACCCGAAGCAGAACCCCGTCTACGACACCTGGCTCTGGTCCGTGGCCGTCACCACTCCCAAGGGCGCGAAATCGCTCAAGGAATGCGTCTATTGGGCGACGGGGCAAGTCAGCACCACAGGAAACTACGAGCGGAAAACAAACAGCCTGTACAGGTATGCCCCGACCAAAGATGACCAGCCGAAGCCCATTGCGCTCCCTGGGGGGAGTGGCCAGAAACCGGTTCACATCGTCGCCAGCCCCAACGGGGACGCGGTGTGGGTGGGCACGGAAAATCCGAACCAGGTCTGCCGGTACGACACGGAGCTCCGCAACTGGACGCAGCGAGACATCTCCGGAGGTGGCGCGCCTCGCCAGATGATGCTGGGTACGGATGGAAATCTCTGGGTGGCGTGCAGCAACGGGATCTCGCATTTCCGGACGGATGAGGGCATTACTGAGCTGCCGGGCCCGTCCCTGCCGAGCGGCGGCGACGCCATGGGGCTGTGCCTGGACAAAAGCGGTAGTGAATGGCTCTGGTACACCAATCCAACCAACATGGCGATCGGCAAATATCCGATTCCCGCTGACCCTAAAAGTGTCAGCGGGAAAACTCAGTTCGTGGCCCAACTGGTGGGGGAAACCGCACCGGGACGGCTCACCGGAGTGTCGGGCGTGGTTCAGTACGTCAGCAATGGCATCCCCATCCCCGGCGTGCCGCTCACCTGTCGCGTGGTCTCCGACGGCGGCACGACGTTCGGTGACGGAACGACAGAAACTCTGCTGACCACGGACGCCCGAGGCCGGGCCGCGCTTCCCGCCCTGCGGGCAGGCCAGGAAGAGGACCAGGTGGTGCTGAAGGTCGGCCACGGGGACTCGGAGCCTCCCACCACGATCTCCCTCTGCGTGCGGTCCGAGCCGGGCAAGAGTGCTGAAGCGGATGAATCATGAACTCTCCGGAGAAGGCGAGCCCAGCGATGCCCTCCACGGCCGGGAACGAACCCACCGATCCTCGCTATCCACTGGCCGGCTCGGCCAAGCCCGCGTACCTCGTCTGCAACCCGCATGATCGGCAGATCTGGTTCGTCACCAGGGATGCCCAGTTCGGCAGGTTCGCCACCGAGGAACCCCACGAGAACAAGGTCTTCACCTCGCCGGACCCGGGCAGGAGCGCACAGGCCCTCGTCGCCTGGAACCAGGCCGTGTGGATGTACGCGCTGGCACCCGGTCAAGGCTGCGTGGTCAAGTGCACGCTCACCGACAGCGGCGACGGCCGCTACGACAACTTCGGGCGGGGCACGGCGGCATCATGCCCCGCCATGGCGATCGGCTCCGACTCGACAGGCGCCGAAAGGATCGTCGCAACCCTCTCGGGCATGCCTTCGCTGACGTTCATCGATGCGGACGGCAACATCCACACGTCCGACGCATTCTCCCAGAACGGCGGGCCCACCAGTCCGGTACATGGACTCGCCATCGCGAAGCACACTTCCCAGGAATACTGGCTGAGCTCTCCCGGCGCGGGCTGCGTGGTCCTCTTCGACGCCAAGAGCGGCGAATTCTCCAAGAACCCCGTCCGCCTCGACGGCAGCGCGACACCCGGACATCTCGCCATCACCGAGACCGCCCAGGAGCGAGTCCTATGGGTGGCGACCGACGACACGTACCTCATCAAGTACGACCTCGACCGCAAGTCCCAGCAGAAGGTCCGCACCGACGCCGTTCCCGACCGCCTGTTCGCGATGCCGGACGGCTCGCTCTGGTTCACCATGCCCTCCGCCGACGCAGTCGACTGCGTTCCCCCCGGTGCCACGCACACAACCGGCAGCATCAACACCGGCAAGGGCTCGAAGCCGTCGGGCATCGCGACGGATCCGAACTCCCAGCTGTGGGTCGGACTTGAAGGAACCGGGGAGATGTTCCACATCTCGAAGTTCCGGCTCACCCCGCAGGAAGGCCAGGGACAGGAGACGGAAGCCGGCACCCGCTTCAAATACCCCCTTCGAGTCAAGGCCGGCAATCTCGACGGAACCCCGGTCGGAAAGGCGACCATCAAGTTCGTCCTCAAGGGCGATCAAGCACGTTTCGTCGGGGGCAAGACAACCGACATCAAACCGGTACAAGAATCCGGTGAAGACATGGGCATCGCCGAGAGCGCGCTGCTGGAGGCGAAGCAGCCCGGGCAGGTGGACGCCTCGGCCGAGTGGCTGGAAGAGGACGTCTTCACGCCGTTCGAAGGCATTGTGGTCAAGGAAACCGTCGGCTCACCGGATCATCTGGCGTACCGCTCAGGCGCGGGGCAACACGCTGCAGTGGGCGGAAAGTTCCCCATGCCACTCAGCATCGTCGTACAGGACAAGCACGGCGCGCCCGTGAGGAAGACGAAGGTCGTCTTCAGGGTCAGGGATGATTCGGCCTCCTTCGAGGACGGCTCCGATGTCACAGAGGTCATCAGCGGCACGGACGGCGTGGCCACCACCTCGCAGTCCCTCATTGCGGGCTCGATAGTCGGCAGGTTCATGGTTGAGGCACGGGCAGCGGGTGCCGAGGCCGGCGTGATCTTCAGCGAGTACATCACCGGCTAGCGGTCGGTGAGACTGGCCGGTGTTACTTCGAGTCGTTGGCGACGGGCCCCCGAAGTCCCGCTGGGTGAGGCGGATCGGACGGGCGTGTGCTCCGTGCGGACCCTCGCCCTGGCCCCGGCCGGTTTCCCCGGCGCGCTCCGACCGGGCGACCGCGCTCGGGACAGCCAGCAGGCCGCCGCGCGGAGCACGGCCCGTGCTGACGGGCGGAGAGTGCGGGAGGCGTGGTACGGCCCGGGACCGGCCGGTGCACCCTCATCCGTGTGGGCCGACCCCTAGGGGTCGGCCTCCGCCGCCCCTGGCCGGTTTCCCTGGTTCCCCGGCGGTCCGGTGCTCCTCACAGGCGGGGACCGGGCGCCCGCGGTCCGGGCCTGGTCAGGGCTCGGTCCGGGGTGTGCGACCGGGGAGGTAGACGGGATCGGCACCCCAGAGGGACGGTCGGCGCGAGATCCGGCGGAACGATGGAGGAGTAGCCCATCCCGTCCCTTTTGTGAAAGTGAGCCTCCCGTGAGCCGTTCGTCCGTACTCGCCCTCACCATCGGCGGCGTCGCCGCGGCCTTCACCGTCCCCGCCGCCAAGGACTGGTACGACACCCGTCACCAGCAGACGTCCACCTACTCCACCGGCGCCGAGGCCAAGCGGGAGCGTACGTCGGTGCCGCGATGGCTGCCGGACGAGGTCACCTCCGTGAAGTACTCGATGAAGACCACCGGCGGCCAGAGAGTCCTGGTCGCCTCGCTCGCCGACGGCAAGCTTCCCTCACAGTGCAAGCCCCTCACCGGCTCTTCCCCTGATGCCGAACTTGCGACGGACTGGTTCCCCAAGGGCGTCAAGGACAAGGCAACCGCCAAGTGCGGTCTCTACTACGCCTACAACAACGGGAACACCCTGACTGCCTGGGCCACCAATCAGGAGTGGATCGACGCGGGCGCCCCCTGACCCACCACCCTGCAGGACCTGACCGGGAGCATCCCGGGGAAGGCACCGGATCAGCGACTGCACCACACCCGTGCGGCACGGTTCCTGCCCTGGTTCGAGTCACGCTGTTCCCGCTTCCCATGGAAACGGGAACAGCAGGGCGCGCGCCGTGCCGCATGGTGGCCGGATCTGCATCGTGGGGGTGGGGTGGCGTGCAACCACTTGGGGGTGTGGAGTGTCTGGGTGGGCACGGAGACGGCCGTCCCGCGTACATCCATCAACCGGCACCATGCGACTTGCGACTTCCACGGAGGACACAGTGAAGCGTGCTGTACGTACTCGCGTTGCGGGAGCGGCGCTGCTCGCCGCCGCCACGACCGTCACCGGACTGGTGGCCGGCACCGGGACGGCCGTCGCCGCTCCGGCCCCCGCCGCCGCGTACAACCAGGAGTGCGGCACCGGATACAAGCAGGTCAACCAGATCCCGATCCCGGACCGCGGAACGGTCATCCTGACCTACAACGCCGCCACCGGGAAGAACTGTGTGGTCACCAAGCGGAACAGCTCGACCGGCTCACGGCTGTGGGTGGGCTCCTGGCTCCAGCGCGACAACGACCTGAAGTCGAAGCAGGAGCAGTACGGCTTCTACACCTCGTACGCGGGGCCGGTCTACCTGGACGCCAAGGGCAAGTGCGTCGACTGGGGCGGCGAGATCGACGGCTACGTCGTGGCCCGCTACAAGACCAACTGCGCCACCCTGGCCTCCACCGGGCAGTAGGCCCGCTGACTCGGGACCGAGGCGGTGAGCGGCAGCGGGCGGTGGGCCGTACGGCCGGGCCTGTTGCTCCGCTCACCGCCGCCTGAGCTTGGGGGAGGGGCCGTCATGCAACCGGTACCAGGTGCTTGCCCGCGTCGCTGACGACCAGTTGACCCGCGGCCGCAGTCCCTCGGCGCGTCAAGCGGCGGCCGATGGTCTCGCAGGAGTTCCGGGGTGCTCGGATGCCCCCGTGAAGGCGCGGCGCAGGCCTTGGCAAGGTGAAGTGGATCCAACGGGGCAACGGGATCGGTATCGGAATCGGGATCCACTGTTCCGGCAACGGGAAAGGGCCACTTGGTCTGATCGCCTGTGACATGCCGCTGGTGGCGTAATGGTTTCCTTCGCCCGGTGGACGGGCCAGTCTGTGCGTCGTTGATCACGGTTGTGGCAGGAGCCCGTGGATGTACAGGTCGTGTGAGCGGATCCGGCGGGACAGCCGACTGGACTCGACGGTGTCGGGACGGGCGCCGGGCCTGCGATACAAGGCGTCGCGGAACACGATGGCAAAGGCGTTGGCATCTGCCACGGGTGCGGCCGCGATCCTGCTCTGCCTGGCTGCTGCTGCCGGCGCGGAAAGGGCCGGGTGGGTCGGGCAGGAGGTGCAGGGGCCCGAGTGCCCGGCCACGCTCGACTGCCGGTTCGTACCGGCTGCCGCACGCAACTACCAGAACGCCACCCGGCCGGGGAACGGCATCAAGATTGACACCATCGTGATCCACGATGTCGACGCGTCCTACAACTCGGCCATCGCCACGTTCCAGGATCCCGACAGCGGACTCTCCGCACACTACGTCATCCGCTCCGCCGACGGGCAGATCACCCAGATGGTCCCCACCGGTGCGGTCGCCTTCCACGCCGGCAACTACTGGACCAACCTGCACGCCATCGGCATCGAGCACGAGGGGCTCGCCACCCAGGGCGCGGCCTGGTACACCCCGGCCATGTACCACGCCTCGGCCACGCTGGTGCGCTACCTGGCGGCCCGGTTCCACATCCCGCTCGACCGCCGGCACATCATCGGCCACGACAACGTTCCCGGCCCCTCCCGTGGCGACGTCGCGGGGATGCACTGGGACCCCGGCCCCTACTGGGACTGGCAGCGGTACCTGCGACTGCTGCACGGTGAGAAACCTGACGCCACGAGCGCAGGTATGGGCAGCAGAGGCATGCCCAAGGTGGGCGCGGCCGTCACCATCGCCCCGCACTTCTCCCGCAACAACCAGACTGTGCAGGTCTGCGAGCAGCACGCCACCGGGCAGGCCAGCGGCCACGTCCCGGCCGGAGCGTGCTCTGCCCAGACCCAGCCGTCGAACTTCCTGCCCGTGCGCACCGGCCCCGGCCACGACGCGCCGCTGTTCCCGGACCCGGCTACGGCCCCCGCCGCCCCTGCCGGAACCCACCTCATCGAGGACTGGGGCGACACCATCGTCGCAGGACAGCAGTTCGTCGTCGCCGACAACCAGGGAGCCTGGACCGCGATCTGGTTCTCCGGCCGGAAGGCGTGGTTCTTCAACCCGGACGGAGTGCACACACGGCCGGTCGGCCCTTGCCTGCGCATCGTCCGCCCGAAGATCGGCGCCGGTGCCGTCCCCGTCTACGGAACCGCCTTTCCCCAGCCCGGTGAATACCCGCCGGGGCTCCGGCCGTCCCCGCAGGCCCCCTTGGGGCTCTACACGATTCCGCAGGGGCAGGCGTACGTGGCCACCGGGCTTGTCAAGCAGGCCGACGACTTCTTCATCAGCCCCCCGGACACCGTCGTCCCAGGTACTGGGCGATACCTGGCCATCCAGCTCAACCATCGCCTCGCCTTGGTGAACACCGATGATGTCGACCTGGTCAGGGCTCAGCCGGCATGCAATGGCAGCCGTCTCCTCGACGGATGCTTCACCACAACCGGACTCGCCCTGACGAGATCACGTCGACAATGCCAGTAACACCCTTTTACCCGCCCGCTGTTCATCCGAGCAGTGCTGCCGCGCATTCCTCCGCCAGGTCCTCGGCATGCGTCGGCAGCGGCTCATGGGCCTGGAAGTGGCGGCGGATCAGGGAGAGTGGAAGGTCGATGAGGGCGAGCGTGACTCGTTCAGCGGCTTGGGGGCTTGTGGCGCCGAGCGTCTCGGCGAGGGCGGTGACAGCGCCGAGCGTGCGGCGGTTGCCCTCGGCGGCCCGGGCGGCGTGCTCTTCGGACCAGTCGGCGCGGCCGAATTGCCCGGCGCCGTAGAGCAGCAACGTGGCCTCGTCCGGGTGTGCCCGGCACCAGGTGACGATGTGTCGGGCGGCTGCCCGGCCCGCCCGGCGTGGGTCGCTGTCGGTGGTGAGGGCGGTGCGGTACCCCTCCTGGAAGCGTTCGACTGTCCGCAGCCACACCTCGGCCAACAGGGCTGTCCGGTTCGGAAAACGGTGGTAGACCGAACCGCTCGGGGCGCCGGTCTCCTTGGCCACGGCAGACATGGTCACGCCGAGGGGGCCGACTGTGGCGGCCAGTCCTACAGCGGCATCGAGGAGAAGCGAAGTGTCGAAGCGGACTGGTCTAGGCATGTTCTAGAGAGTACCCTCTACAACATTAGAGAGAGGTCTCTATAACGAGATCTGACGAGAGGGCAGGTATTTCCCCATGAGCGTCTTCAACGTGCATGAGCGTGTCCTGACAGCGAGCACGAGCCAGGTCGGCGCACTGATCGACACCCTGGGAAGCCGCGACGACCTGCTGTGGCCGCGCCACGGCTGGCCTCCGATGACCTTCGACCAGCCCCTGTCCCCGGGCGCCACGGGCGGACACGGCCCAGTGCGCTACACCGTCACCACCTACATCCCCTCCACCTGGGTGCGCTTCACCTTCCGCGCGCCACACGGCTTCGACGGATTCCACGAGTTCACCGTGCTCCCGCTGGACAAGGAGCGGACCGTGCTGCGCCACACCCTCGCCATGGATGCCCGGGGCACGGCTTGCCTCACGTGGCCAGTCGCCTGGCGGCCACTGCACGATGCCTGCCTCGAGGACAGCCTCGACCGGGCCGAACTGGCCTGTACAGGGACGGTGAAGCGGCCGGCGCGCTGGAGTCCGTACGTACGACTGCTGCGGACTCGCGTCCATAGCACGCACTGAGCAGGGGGCGCCGGTTTAAACGGGGGTACCGGCGCCCCCATCCACCCGCCAACTGCGAAGTCCTGCAAGCCCCTCAGGGGTCGGCCGCAGGGAACTGTCGTCCGATCAAAGTCCTGATTCCCGCGGAGGACTGCGCCGCCCGGGTCATGGTGATCAACGTGCCCTCGGCTACCACGGGTTCGAGACCCTCGACCACACCGCGGCAGACGCGTCGGGCCGCTGTGCGGCACGCGGTGCGGTCAGTGCTGGAGCACCTGCGGTAGCGCCCGCCCCACCCCGGTACGGGGGCTGTCCCCATGGTGGCCGTGCGGTGTTCGCTGCTTGGCTCTTCTCTATGGCGGGGTACCTTCCCGCTGCAGTGGAACAAGGGGGAACCAGAGCAATGCGCACGTTCGCAAAAGCACGCCGAATCGCTGCGGCGATGGCTGCTGTCACAGCCGTCTCGGCCGGTGTCGTGGGTGCGGGGCCTGCGGGCGCGGCCCATGGGGGCGGTCGCTATGGAGATGGTGTGCTGCAGGCGGACGTCCGCAGTGTGCAGGCGGCGGGCGGGGACGTCGCCGTGCTGGCGGAGGCGAGTGCTGCAGGCCGGGAGACCGTCCGTGCACGGACGGGGACGCAGGTGCCGTGGGACGTGCAGTTCCGAACGGCCAGCACAAGCAAGACGTTCACGGCGGCGCTGGTCCTGCGGCTGGTGGCCGACGGCAGGCTGTCGCTGGACGACACCGTGGAGAAGTGGCTGCCCGGTGTGGTGTCCGGCAACGGCAACGACGGCACGAAGATCACCGTGCGGGATCTGCTCCAGCAGACCAGCGGCCTGTTCGACTATGTTCAGGACCCCGAAGTCGTCCGTGCCATCACCGAGGACTTCGAAGGACACCGTTTCGACACGACGCCCGCCACGCAGTGGGTGACGGTGGCCATGCGGCACCGGCCGCTGTTCGTACCGGACCACGCGCACCCGCGCTGGGCCTACTCCAACACCAACTACCTGCTCGCAGGGATGATCGCCGAGAAGGCCGGAGGGGCAGGCTGGCGGGAGCAGGTGGAGAGCCGCATCATCGCGCCGCTCGGTCTGCGGCACACCTTCGTTCCCGGCGTGAACCCGTTCCTGCCCGGCCCGCACGCGCAGGTGTACCTGCGCACTCCGGACGGCGGGCGGCTGGACGTGACGGAGCACAGTCTGCAGCACACTGCGGACTCCGGTGTCGTGAGCACGACGGCCGACTTGAACACCTTCTTCCGCGCGCTGGTCACGGGTCGGCTGCTGCCGAAGGACCAACTCGCCGAGATGCAGCGGACGGTGGCCCGCACGGGTGCCACGGAGGACCTGGCCGAGTGGCCGGAAGGTGGGTACGGGCTGGGTCTGCGCTGGTATCCGCTGTCGTGCGGCGGCGGGTACTGGCACCACGAGGGGGACGGCTTCGGCTCGTACACGCGCACCGGCGTCACGCCGGACGGGCGGCGGGCGGTGGCCGTCTCGGTGACGAGCTCGGGCAGCCGCCCGGACCTGGTCGCGCTCAACAAGGCGACCCGGAAGCTGGTGGACGACGCGCTGTGCGGGACGGGCCACTGAACCGTGGCCTGTGGCCGGTGCTCATCGATGCCTGCGCGCGCCCTGTTCCGAGAGGGCGGGTAGGAGGGGCGGGGCGTTCACAAGTGGCCGTGACGTGCAGCGATGAGGTGTGATGAGGGTTGCTTCCCAGGCCCGTGGCGATCGTTTCCCACGGGCCCTGCTTCAGGCAGGCCGGCGGCTGGAGTCCAGCCATTCCGCGGTGTTCCACATGACGGGCATGGCGCCGACGGGCTCAAAGCGGATGCCGGGGTCGTTGCTGTGGACCAGGCAGATCACGCGGCGTCCGAGTACGGCGGCCTGGCGGGCCTGGTCGGCGATGATGTCCAGGACGGTCTGTGCGGTTCCAGGGTGCTTGGCGGCGAACTGGTCGTAGTCGTTGAAGACCAGGACCAGTCCGGCACCTTCCGAAGTGTCCGTGTACCCGCCATGACAGGACACGTCGCGGAGGCAGTCGTTGAACGCGTCGAGGTTGTGGCCGTAGTAGTCGGGGAAGTCCAGGGCAGCGGCGACGTCATGGTGCAGGCTGTCTTCCGCTGACCAGTTACCGGCTGCCAGGGCCACGATCCGGTAGCCGTGGTCGCGCAGCCACTCGGTGGTCTCTTCCAGCAGGCTGCGACGCCAGAAGAGCGTGACGAAGGTGTCCGACATGAGGCGGAGGGCCAGATCTTCGTTCATCCCGGCACCGTGAGCCGACTCCCGCACGGTCTCGCGCCGGTATCGGTCCAGCAGCCGGAAGAACTCGTCGACGGGTGTGGACCCTTCGGGCGTCTCTCGTTCAATCTCGGCGGCCCAGCCGAGAGAGCTGGAATGCCCGAGCTGCTGCCAGAGCCACTGGCTGAACGGCCCATCGCTCCAGAAGTCGAAGGGCTCATCGACCGAGTGCACGTCCAGGGCGACCCGGTAGCCGACCAGCATCGCTTGCAGGTGACGCAGGGAACCGTCAGGCAGCCACATCCCCGGCCTCAGACGCACTTGCTCCAGGAAGTCGTGCACGTCAGTGCACTCCTCCCAATGCTTGGATTCACCCCGAGGTCCGTCGTTGCGCGGCATGAAGCCAGCCTACGTTGCACACGGGAACGATCTATCTGTGGCGGGCATCGGGCCTGGTACTCCAGTTGCAGTCCGCTAGTCCTGCTGGGCAGGACCCTGTTTCCGGGTGTAGCGAGCTGACGTTCCGTCATGTTGCCGGAGTTCGTGACACCGGGTGCGCCGGTGGTAACAGCAGTGCATGGCAGTGGCCCGGTGCTGGTGGCGCCAGCGGGACTTCTCAGTGGGGCGCAGCCACCAGCCGGTCGTCGGGTGCACGTGGACATCGCCACCGACAGTAATTCCCCAGATACTCGGGCTACTTGACGATCCGTCAGTTCTTCACTGCGGATCTTCGCCGGCATCCTTCGGCGGGCAGGTGCCGAGGTCACCTCTGGCCAAGATCGCTGATATTGCACGTCGCGGGACACGGCCGAGGTCGGTCACGGCGCGGGGTGCTGGTCTCCTTGACCGTGTAGTCGGTGTCCGGCTGCCCGCTGTCGTGGATGGAGAGAGTGTCACGGGCTGTGGTCGCGTCCGTCCTGTGGGGCGAAGGCTGCGAGGGCGTCGGCGTCGGTTGCGTGAGCGTGCAGGAAGTAATCGGCCCACTCGGCGATGTCGGGGTAGGCCGAGTCCTGGCTGAGCCGGGTGGCTGCGGCCCGGAGGTCGAAGTGAGTGGTACGGAGTTCGACTCCCGGGCCCAGGAGGGCCCAGTGTGCTCCGGTTCGTCCGTAGGGCATGCCGATGCTGCCAGGGTTGATGACGAGTCGGCCGTGAGCAAGGCGGACGAACGGCATGTGGGTGTGGCCGCAGACCACGGTGCGGATGTCGGTATCGAGTCCGTTGAAGACTTCCTTCCAGCGGTCGAGGCGGGAGTCGACCAGGACGACCTCCTCGTCGTCGCGAGGGGTGGCATGACAGAACAGCACCCTTCCCAGGCCATTCACGGGCAGGGAGAGCGATCGTGGTAGCGAGCTGAGAAGGTTGAGATGTTCCTCGCGGAGCTGTGCGGCCGCCCAAGGAGCGATCGGATCGGGGAGTGTGCCGCGTTGCCCTTGGCGGTATTCAAGGAGTTCGCGGTCGGCGTTGCCGCTGATCCAGAGGACGCGGTCGCCGAGGCTGGTCAGCATGTCGAGAACCTGGGTCGGTTGCGGGCCCGCGGCGATGTCGCCGGTGAGCACGATGCGATCGGCGGTGCCGATGTCTGGTTCGGCGAGCACTGCTTCTAGGGCCGGCAAGACTCCGTGAATGTCGGACAGGACGGCTACTCGGTTCAACATGGCCACCACTGTGGGGCGAAGCCCGGCCACTTGGAGCATCCGTGTCAGTCCGTGCGCTAAGCCATCGCCAGCCCTGATACGTGACTGACAGGGTGTCGACGGCAATGCTCGCCGGTGACCGGGCACCTGTCTGACAAAACAGCGAACCCCGATGCCGGGGGCCAGCTATGGTCTTGGTGTGGCCGTCGCAGCGATCGCTTGCCGATTTACCGGCCCCCTGGCTCCCGAAGGGCGCCGCAGGGGTCGGACCTCGCCATGTCCGCAGAGCTGAGCCGGCTGACCCCATCGAGCGGTCTGACCCAGGGGCTGGGGGTGAAACCCCGTCACTGCTCTTGGCCAGGAGGCCGACATGCCCGCTCACCTCTCCGCCGACCAGCTCGCCCGCGACCTGTCCATCCGGGACCTCACCGACCCTGCCGCTGGACCGCACGCTCTCCAACTCGTCATCAACCACGCCGTCGACGCACTGGCGAACCGCTGGGGCTGTGAAGTCCGCTGGTGCCGCGGCGAGCGCGCCGTCACCGTCGAGGACAACTACGACAACCTCGGCTACCGACCCGACGACATCACCCGCGACATCCGATACACCCGCTACGTCGACGACCGGAGCATGCTGCGCAGCCACTCCAGCGCGCTCATCCCGGCCGCGCTGCGCGCACTGGCCGCGGAACCGGCCGATGACGTCCTCCTGGTCTGCCCAGGGCTGGTCTACCGCCGCGACAGCATCGACCGTCTGCACACCGGTACGCCCCACCAGCTCGACCTGTGGCGCATCACCCGCCGCCCGGTTCCCATGGCCACGGTCGACCTGGACGAGATGGTCACGACTGTCGTCGAAGGGCTCCTCCCCGGGGCGAAGCACCGACACGAGGCCCGCGTCCACCCCTACACCCTCTCCGGCCGCCAGGTGGACGTGGATCGCGGAGGCGAGTGGATCGAGGTGGCGGAATGCGGTCTGGCGCACCCGGAGGTGCTGGAGCGGGTCGGCCTCGACACCGCGTGGAGCGGCCTCGCACTCGGCATGGGGCTCGACCGGATGCTGATGCTGCTCAAGGGCATCCCGGACATCCGCACCCTGCGCTCGGCCGAACCGTCCGTGGCCGCCCAGATGACCGACCTGGCCCCCTACAGACCCGTGTCCGCCATGCCCGCGATCCGCCGGGACCTGTCCGTCGCCGTCGACCGCGACGACCTGGCCGAAGACCTCGGCGACCGGGTCCGCGACGCCCTGGGTGCGGACGCCGACTGCGTGGAGACGGTCGAGATCCTCACCCAGACGCCGTGCGCGGAACTCCCGCCGCAGGCCCTGCAGAGACTCGGAGCCGGCTCGGACCACAAAAACGTCCTCCTCAAGGTGGTCCTGCGGCATTTGACCCGCACCCTCACCGACCACGACGCCAACCTGCTGCGTGACCGCATCTACGCCGCTGTCCAACAGGGCAGCGTCCACCAGTGGACGACGATCAGCCGATGAGAGTCGAGGTCGGCTGTCGGCCCATCAGCGAGTCACTCGTCGTCGGCAGTCTCGGAGCTCGCGGGAATGAGTAGTTGTCACGTCTCGTCGCGCGATCGAGGAGAAGTTCCACGGGTGCTTGCGGCCGGTGACTGCAGGGGCTGAGCTCAGGCGCTGCGGGCCCAGGACCGCAGACGGGCTGCGATGGCCCGGATGCCGACTTCCTGTTGGCTCACGACGGCCGTCGGCCCAGGGCGTCGTCCGGCTTGTACTTCAGCTGGTGCCCGTTGACGTCGAGGAACATCTGCGCGCAGCCCCAGGCGAGGAGGCGGTTGTGTTGCTCAAGGGGCGCGAGGAGCGCGAGTGCCTGGAGGAGGACGGCGGCCTTGAGCCAGTTCGACCCGTAGGCGTCCTGGGACATGTGATGCGGGTGGGTGTGCTCAACGGCGGCGTCCAGGGCCCCGATGTTCTAGATGCGGGGCCTCCGGGGAGATTTTCGGCGATGGAGAAGGCGCTCGAGGGCGAGGTGGCGGGTCATGCGGCGTGACGGTGGGCCGTTGGCAGGCCGCGGCTGCTCATGGTGATGAGGATTTGTAAATTTGGCTCTGGCCGAAATTTCGGGACGGTCACGATCGCAGCAGAACCTGGGTGCGGCATGCTTGTGGTTCGACGGCGAGGGGCGTCGCGTTCTGGGAGGCCGAGCATGAGGGCTGTGCGGTGAGCGCCGCGCTGGCAGCGGCAGTCGCAGCAGTCACCTCGGTGACGGTGACGGTGCTATCGCTGCTGCTGGGTGATCGTCAGCAGCGTCGCAAGGAGGAGCGCATTCAGCGTCAGGACCTCAATGCGAAATACCTGAATCCGCTCCGGCTGCACTTGGTGGAGAACCACTTCCGGTTGTCCGGCACGCTGGAACGCACTGGTTCGGCGGGTGGGACGGCTGAAGCGATGTTGGTCATCGACGATCCGGCTGAGGTGTCGGAAAAGGACGCGGCTTGGTTCAATGGGACGGGCTGCGCTCTGATCTCCTCGGTCTACCTCACGGCCTGCCTGTTCGCCCAGCTCAAGAAGGTCCGCGAGGACTTCCCTCACCTGCGGCTCTCCGCTGCTGATGACACCCAGCTCGCGGCACTGTTGCTACGCGTTCAGCGGGGCTTTCTGATCGACCATGGCGTCTACTACGTGACCCAGCCCAGCATCGGTGAGTCAATGTGGGTGCGTGACGAGGAACGTCTGCTGACCTACAGGGAGTTCTGCGGGCGACTGCAGGACCCCAGCTGGCGGGTCTGGATCGATCGGCTGATCAAATTCCATATGGAAACTGCTCATCGCGACAAGCGCGAGCGTACGCAGCGCCTGCTCATCGCGCTGGCTCAGCTGTCGGAATTCCTCGATGGATGTGTCGGTGGTGGTCACTCGATCGAGAGCCGTCGACAAGCCGAGGGCGATGATCAGGCCTGAACACTCGCGAGACCCAGACATAACGTCTTTGTCACGAGACTTCTTCGTCGCAATCCCAACAGGACATAGATGCAGGGGAGTTGGAAGGATCCGCGGCCGTACAATTGGCGGGGGAGAGCAGGGACGCCGAGGGCGCGGTGGGGGATGGTGCAGCAGTACATCGAACAGCAACGCCGTCCGCCAGCAACGTCGTCCACTGTAGCTTCGCCCTGCAGGCCGTTCCGGCTATCCCCACCCCGAACGACGGGGATAGCACCGGGTTCATCCGGTCAACAGCTGGGCGCTCCGCAGTGATGCGAGCAGAGTCGACACATCCGCTTGTGCCTGCTCCATGGGCACTTGCGGATATCGCTCCCGCAGATGCCGCGCCGCTTCGGCCGGTGAGGCGCCCCCGAGCAGCGCGTTCAGGACCAGCGTGCCGGTCACGTTCAACTGCCAGTAATGTCCGGTGCGTTCATCGAGCAGGATCATTCCGTCGTCGACAGATGTCGTGCTGATCCTGGAACGCAGGCTGACGGTCATCGCGCACTCCTGGTTCGCGTGGTGGACGGGCCGAGGCCGGGCAGGACCCGGGTGCGATGGAGCCGATGGGCCCGTGGAGCAGCCGCCTCGCCTCACAGCGGGCGTCACTGTGATCCTCGGCTTCCTTGCCGCTTGCGTTCGAGAGGCGCAACGCTGACCGTGGGGGTGAAGTAGCCCGGCGGGTAGGGCTCGTCGACCGGACGGCCGCCGGCCTCGACCCACGCGTGCCCGCGGAAGGGACGTGTCCGGACGCCCGCGCACCACGTGGGCCAGGTGCCTTCGAGACGGCACAGGAGCGCGGTGGCGAGGGAGCGTTGGAGGCAGCCTTGGCCCGCGCAGCGGGTGCTGACGGCGACGACCGCGGTCCGGGCGGCCAGCGCCTGCTCGTAATCGGCGGGCGCGGCGCCCCGGCGCAGGAAGGCGCACAGCCCGCGGAGCCGGCCGGGGGCGAGTCGCAGGAGCGGACGGGCGGCGGCGACGGCCAGCCTTGCCCGGAACCGGCGGCGCCACGGCACGCCGCCGGGTCGATGAAGCGTCACGGACTGGCTCATCGGGGTGCTCCGGCGGTCGTGGTGCGCAGCCACCGCTCGGTGGCCAGCGTCGGGTCGAGGGGCCAGATCGTGCCGGTATCGCGGTGCGGCGCGACCAGGGTGGCGCGCAGCGCGCCCGCGTCGATCAGCCCCCGCCGCGCCAGCAGTGCGTCCTCGGTGCACAGGGTCAGCAGCTCGGCCCGGTGGCGGTCCAGTCCCGCGTAGGTGTCGGCGCCGAACATCGCCTTGGTCGTACGGCTGAGCAGTGGGGCTGGGACGATGTCGCGCATCGCGCGGGCGAGGACGGGCTTGTAGCGGTCCGGCGGTGCGTGGAGTTCGAGATGGGCGGCCAAGGCCGCCTCGATGACGTGGTCGTCCAGGAACGGGGCGGTGAGTCGTACCCCGTACGGTGCCATGAGCCGGGCGGCCAGCCGGACCGCCCGCCCGCAGACCTGTGCGTAGTGCAGGCGCTCGTGCTGCACGCGCAGCGGCCCGAGCGGCTCAGGCAGTTCCCTGGCGGCGCGGGTGAACCGTTCTCGGACGAGGGCAGAGGCCTCCGGTGTCGCCCACCGGGGCAGCCGCGGAGGCGGCCCCCACCACACGGATGGGACGGTGAGCGGCGGCAGAGCATCGAAAAGCGGTCCGCGGCGGGCGGCGAGCCAGTGGGGATAGTCCGAGGTGTCGGCCAGCGCCCGTATGGAGGCCGCCAGGGGCCAGCGGCGCAATGCGCGGTGCCCCCGCAGCTGACGCAGGGCCGCCACGGGGCGGACCCGGGCCAGGGCGTGCAGGGCGGAGGGGGTGGAGCCGAAGAGCTCGTCGCCGCCGTCGCCCGTCATGTGCAGCCGCGCCCCCGCCGCTGCCATGCGCTGTGCCAAGTGGGCCAGGCGCGCGTGGGAACGCACCCAGCGGAACGGCTCCTCGGGGTCGGCCTCCAGCGTGGTCAGTCCCGCGAACACGGCCGGGAGCCCGTCGGTCCCGGCGTCCACATGCTCGGTGGCCGGCAGTGCGTCGATGGCGATTCGGGCCCAGGTTGCGTCGTCGTGGGCCGGGTCGACGGAGCCGTGACGATAGGTCAGCAGGCGGGCCGGGCCACTGGCGGCGAGGAAGCACAGGCTGGTGGAGTCCATGCCGCCGGAGAGGTCGGCGCCGATGGTGCCGCCGTCGTGGGTGCGCGCGGCGACCGCGGCGGTCAGCGCGTCGCGTACGGCGTCGGCAGCCTTGTCCAACGGCAGTTCCGCAGGCGGTGGTTGCCAGCGGCGTACGGTCGTCGCGCCGCCATGCGCGTCGAGGAGCAGGCAATGGTCGCCGGGGACGGCGTGCACCCCCTGCCACAGGGGAAGGTCGCCGAGCGGGTAGGGCACGGACGGGGACAACAGCCGCAACGCCAGGGAGCCTTCGTCGACCGGGGCACCGCAGGCCGCGGCCAGCACGTCGGCGCGGTCGGCCGCGACCGCGCACCCGGCGACGCGGCAGTGGAAGACCCGGCGGGTGTGCGCCAGGGTGCCCTGTGCCCGGACCCGGCCCGCCGCCGAGCAGAGCAGGTGGTGGGCGCCGGGCAGGCGGGCCGCGAGCCGGTCCAGATCGTCGGTGGTACGCAGCCCGGTGAGCGGGGCGACGAGGCTGCCGAGGGCGGTCCCGGTCGGTCCGGCGGCCGCAACCCGTACCGCACCCGCGTGCACGACGCTCATCTCGCCGGGCGCCCACCGGCCCAGGAGCCAGGGGCGCCCGGAGGCATGAGGGATCTCTTCCAGGGTCCCGCAGTCGCGCAGCAGACGTGCCGCGGTCCCGCCCGCATCCGTGTCGGGCAGGACTGCGAACCACGTGCCGTCGTCCGGGAATCGGGCTGCGCCGGCCGTCACCAGGCTTCGCTGTCCCGCGAGTCCTCCTCGACGTATCCGCGACCCAGCGTCACGTCCGCGAAATCGCCCAAGTCGAGCAGGGCCGGGGGGAGATAGACCTCGGGAATCCCGTCCGCGGGCCTATCGGTATCCATATCCATATCCATTACGGCTCTCCTCTCGCCGTCCGCGCGGTTCCGCCCGCACGCCTCGGCCCAGCGTGGCAGCGAGGGCGGCGAGGGGCAATATTCGAGCTGGCCCCTGGAAGCCGGCCGTCCAGGACGAGCGGGGCTTCGGCGGTGTCGTGGCTGTCCTCAGCCGTGGGGACTCCGTTCATGCGGGTCCAAGGGCAGGGCCGTGGCGCGGAGTGCCCGATGGGTGCGGGCGAGGTGGTCCTGGAGGCGGGCGTGGCGGAACTGGTAGACCGCTCCGGCCTGGCGGAGCACGCCTCGCTGGTAGGCGTCTTCGAGGAAGGCGACGACGGGCCAGGGCAGTCGGCCGGTCAGCGGCAGCCAGATCCGGGAGAAGACCACCCACTGGCCGTAGGCGGTGAAGGCGAACCCATAGCTGAGGACGCCGCCGAGACCGCTGGTGACACCGACCTGGACCGAGGTCGAGAGGTTCCAGTTGATCGGTCCGAGGATCGCCGACATGGGGCGCATCATCACCGAGGCCCCGGTACCGACCAGGAGCCCGAAGGCGGGGACCCAGAGGAGGAACTGGGCGGTGATCGTCCGGCGGTTCGTGCGCAGCAGACCCACCGGATTGACGGCCGACCGGATGTCGAGCGGGGATTCGAGGAAGGCCTGGAAGGCAAAGGCGGGGCCGGTCCCCAGGGCGAAGACGACTCCGAAGAGGATGCCGTCCTTGAGGCTGACGTTCAGGGATTCCTGGAAGCCGATACGGAAGAGGACGCAGTTGAGCATTCCCCAGACGAAGCCGTAGCCGAAGCCGTAGAAGACCCCGCACGCCAGCCCGATCACGAGCCGGGAGGAGACGCTTCGCCCGGCCCGCCGGGCCCCGCCGAACACCTTCACGCGCGAGCCGGAGGGCGGCATGGCGATGTCCTTGGCCGCGAACATGAACCAGTACGTGGTCCCCAGAGCGAGCCCGGTGAAGAGCCCTGCGGCCGCTGCGTTCACGAACTGGATCGCGACGTTGTGCCAGGAACCGACATACCAGGAGGCAAAGGCAAGGGTGCCGGCCGTGCCGATGAGAATCCCCATGGTCAGGCAGACCGCCGTCGCGGCCACCAGCGCGGTCACCAGTGTGCGTGTGCGGCGCCGAAGCCCCGAACCGAGGCGCCACCACTCCAGGTTGGGGGTGCCGAGCCGGGTCAGGTGAACGGCGAGGTAGCCGAGCCAGTACCGGGCGCGTTCCGGGTCGACGTCCGCACGCGGCTCGCTGCCGGGCAGGTGCTCCGGCCGCGGACGGTAGGCAGCGGTGACGAACTTGTCGAGGAAATGCTCCTCCAACTGCTCGGGGCTGTTGAACCGTTGGGTGTCCAGGAGTGTGGCCGGGTCGTGGTCGGGGGTGTCGCTGTAGATGGTGCGGGCGAGTGTGACCATGAGCGGGGTGGTGAGGACGGTGGTGAGGTTGGCGCAGGCGCGGTTGTGCGGCTGTTCGCGTAGTGCGGTCAGGACGGGGTCCCAGGCGGTTGCCGTGGGGTGTGTGTTTCGGGTTTTGCGTGTGGTGCGGGGCAGGTAGTCGGTCAGGTCGTTGAGGGTGAGGTCGGTGAGTTCCACTGCGGCGGCGGAGGTGAGGACGTCGGTTTCCGCCACGGCGGCCGCGTACTGTGCGGGCCGGCTGGTGAGGAGGAGGGGGAGGGTGGTGGTGTTGAGGGCTTCCAGTGCGGGGCGGCGCAGTCCGTCGGCGATTTCGTCGAATCCGTCGAGGACGGGGAGGATCCATCCGGACTCCACCAGCGTGGCGGCCAGGGTGGATCCGCCGGGGGCCGGGGCGGCCAGACCCGGGTGATCGCGCGTCAGTTGCGCGGCGAGCCAGTCTCGGAAGGTGATGACGGAGGGGTCCCACGAACCGATGCTGAAGATCACCGGGACGGTCTCGGTACGGGTCCTCGATTTGAGGCGGTCGAGGACGAACCGCACGGTGAGGACCGTCTTCCCCGAGCCGGACCGGCCCAGCACCACCAGCCGCCCGGACGGGATCCGCCGGTACACCCCCACGATCTCGTCCAGCCGGCCGCTCAGGTCGAGCGGGCCGTGCGTGCCCCCGGCAGGCAGACGACGGATGTTGGCCCAGTGGTCGATCAGTTCCTCAGCAACCGGCCGCCAGCGCACCGGCAACGGATACGGGTCGTGGACCTGCCGCTGCTCCTCCTCGCGCTGCCAACGGGCAGCCACCGCCTGCGCCAGCAGATCGGCAACCCCGGCCAGGGACTCGTACACGGCCGACCCCGGCTGCCCGGCAGCGGGTTCGACGCGGTCGGCCGAGCCATCGGGTCGGCCCCCGTCCCCGGGCTCGGTCCGGCGGACGGCAGCCGCCAGCAACTCCTCACGTTCCGCCGGCCCCAGCCCCAGCGCATCGGCAAGCAGTCCCACCGTGGTCACCCTCGGGTCGGCACGCTCTCCCGTCTCCAGCCCCCGCACGGTACGCACGCCCACCCCCGCACGCTCCGCCAAAGCCTCCTGAGTCAATCCCGCACTGCGCCGCAACTGCCGCAACAGCGTGCTGAACTCCATGGACACAGGCCACGACCTCCCCCTCGGACATGTGTTTGGCGAGGCGAGGGACTCTAGCGCGGCCACCAAGCCGGACAGCCGGATGGCCGGATGGCCGGATAGGGGGTCGGCCGGAATGCGGTGGGAACAGGCACCGCAGTAAATGCGGGCACCCGAACTTCATTCGGGGCGGCGTCTGCACAGGCGCCGGAACGAGCGGCGGCGAGGTGTCCGGCGTCGACCTGGCCCGGGTCGCTCTGCGGGCCGCGATGGAGCGGGCGTGGACGAGCGGAAGAACGATTCCGTGTCGGGCTACGACGCCGCTTGTCCGGGACAGTACTGGATGTGCAGGCGCGCGGACACTGGCCCGCGTGTACGGCGCTGGTGCCAGGGGCCCGAGCTCAGTTCGACGCAGAAGTGGCGGTCTTCGTCGTCGCGCAGGGAAGCGGTCCCGTTGGCGACGAGGCCGTGGACCGTGGCCGCCGCCGCGCGAAAGGCCGTGGTGCTGCCGATGACGAAGAGTGTGTCGGCGGCCCGGTCGAAGAGGAGGTGGTCGCGGTAGGCGTCCGTCCCGTGAAGGGGGTGGAGCTGTCCTGCCTCGTCACCGAAATCGGCTTCGGGGAGTTTCGCCGTGTGCAGCTGCCCGGCACCGAGCCGAGCTCGCACGGCTTTCCAGCGGGACGTCGGGAACTGCAGGCGGTGGTGCACCAGGACGAGGTCCAACGGTGCTGCCGGGTGGGCCGGAGCCTCCAACAGGCCCTGGGGGACCGGGTTCTGCCGCATCGGCACGTACACCAGCGACCGCGGTGAGCGGGCCGCGAGGCCCCACGCCGCGACGAGCTGCTGCGACGCCTCGCGGTCGACATACATGTCGGCCGACCAGCGGTCGTGGAGGTAGCCGCCGCGCGCGGGTCGGTCCGGGCGGAGGACGCGGTACTCGTCCGCGCCGAGCCGTACGCGGTGGATCCTCATGCTGTGCTTCACGGGAAAGGACCGTACGTCAAGATCCGCCGTAAAGCACACCGAATACGGCATTGCCCGCGGCTCGTCGCTTGTGCCTCGGGCCTGGCGCGAGCAGGGCGCTGTGCTGCTGTCCCGTTGCAGCGAACCTTGAGCGCGTCTCACCGATACTTTGACGGATCGCAGTTCGTCTCAGCGAAGGTTAAGTGCACAGGTCAGGGCGTTGCGGCTGCGCTCCGAGACTTCGCTTGTCAGCCGTGGACGCGATCGACACGAAGTCGAAGTGTCCGGACGGGACGCAAGCCGTTGCCGGTCCGACCTGCAGCGTTGCCTGTGCTCAGACATCACTCGGACTGCTCAAGGTTCACTGCGGGGCGACAGCGACAGATAGTTGGCCATGTCGATTCCCAGTTGGCCAGCCATGCGCAGACGATCACCTGACCAGCGGTTTTGTGGCTGAGGGGTCCAATTCTGGGGTGCCAGTGGGGGTTTCAGTAGTTCTCGCGACTGGGCTTACCTGTGTACTTCTGTCGCGGACCTGCCCATTCCTTGGCTCTTTGGACGCTGTCCCTACCGTTGGCATGTGCACGAAAATCGCTCGGGTGAACATCATCAGAGAACATTCAACGCCCCGCGGACGGGGAGTGAAAATCTCGCTCCTGCTCACCGCCCTTCTCGCCGGCTCCGCCCTCTTCCCGGCGACGGCCTCCGCCGCCGGGCAGGACCCGGAACAGATCTGTGGCCACACGGTCCAGGGCCGCATCCTGGAAAAGTACCGGGAGTACCGGGACACGCTCGGCTGCCCCCGGACCGACGAGCAGACCGCTCCCGACGGGGTGGGCCGGTTCAGTGTCTTCGACGGCGGCTCGATCTACTGGAGCCCCTCCACCGACGCCCACGTCATCTGGGGCCTCATCCGCGACAAGTGGGCTGCCATGGGCTGGGAGAAGGGCTCCCTCGGCTACCCCGCCAGCGACGAGCTGTCCCTCCCTGACGGGGCTGGGAAGCGTCAGGTGTTCCAGGGCGGCTCGCTCTACTGGCATCCCACGCGCTCCAACGGCGTCCACCCCGTGTGGGGCGTCATCGGCCAGCGTTGGGGACAGGCGGGCTGGGAAGGCGGGGTGTACGGCTACCCCATTACCGACGAACTCCAGCAGGAGGGCGTCACCCAGATGTTCGAGCACGGCCCCATCCGGTGGTCGCCGAACGAGACCGCGAACCCGCTGATCCCCCGCGCGAACGCCCAGTTCTTCCAGGGCAGCCCGGCCCCGGGTGATCTGAAGGAGAGCGCCACGCTGCTGCCCAAAGGCCCCGACCGGGGCATCGTCGTGGTGCGCGGCTACATCGGCGACGACGGCAACCCGGTCAACCATTCCCTGGGCAACCACCGCCTGTGGAGCACCGAACCCGAAGCCAGCTCCAAGGTGGCCATCGCCTGGGACACCGCCACGGGCCAGGTCGGGATCTACGTCGACCGGTCCTGTGTCGGGGATCTGACGTGCCGTAATGCCAAGCCTCTGGTGCGCACCGAGCACGCCAAGGTGGTCCAGGACGACCGGACCCCGCAGAACGAGTACTGGGTGGAGCCCTACGGTGACGGCGGCATCCGGGTGGACGTGTCAGCGGTCAACGCGTTCGTGGACGTCCCGGGCTCGCAGTGGGCGGATCTCGGCCGGATCAACGCGACGTTCCACATTTACCCGCACGGCTACGACGACAAGAACAAGAACTTCACCGGCTTCGACGTCGACACGAACAAGGACAAGTACCCGTCCTGGGAGGTTCTGCGCTACCCGCGCCTGCTGGAGAACTCCGGTTCCCCGCAGGCTCTGTGGCAGGGCACCGTGTGGCAGGGTTCCATCACGGACCTGAAGGCCCCGCAGCACCTGTGCCACCGGAACGACCCGGACCACGCACCCGTCGACATGACCTGCAACTGATCAACGCGGGAGGGCCGGTCCGTCCGGTCCTCCCGCTCAGTCCACCGGCACGATGTACGCCCTGGCGACGTGGGTGCCGATTCCGGCGCTGCGGAGGTGGCTGGGCGAGGGACTGGTCGCTTTGGAGGCCCTGTACTCGTGAAGTTCCGGCTGGGGGGACAACTTGTCCCCCCAGAGCGGAAGAGCACAC
>NZ_JBSFWU010000058.1:0-48997 GCF_053594995.1 Streptomyces sp. NPDC002536 | reverse complement strand
ACGACCCCGTCCGCGGGAGCCCCGTAAGGGGCGCGGGGCGGTCACATCATGCGGCTCCGCCGCGTGGGCGCGACCAGCCACCGACGGCCCGCAGCCGACGCACCGCCCGGGGTCCGGGGCGAAGCCCCGGGAAGGAGCCCCGCCCTCAGCCGGCGTGGGTGAGCTGCACCAGCGTGATGGTGTCGGCGCCGATGAGGATGACGCCCGCCACCCGGCCACGCGCAATGATCCGCATGATGCCGTCGTCGACGCCGTACGGCGCGGAGTGGGCGACGGGGTCGATCAGGGCGTCGAGGAGGCACACGGCGAGGTCGCGGCGCGGCTCGTCGGGCAGGCCCTTGTAGGAGTGGTGGAGCGTCGGGTCCATGCGGAGCCGGTAGGTCACGCGGCACCCCGGCTGTTGCGGTCCGCGGCGGAGTGCAGCTCGTCCGGCGCGACGTCGATGAGACCCGCCGTATAGGCGGCCGGCGGCCGGCCGTTCTCGTGGACGAGCTCCCGCAGCTGCTCCAACCGGGGCCGTTCCGCCTCGAAGGCCTCGACGAAGGCGACCCACCGCTCCAGGACGGCACCGATCTCGCGCACGTCGGTGAAGGACACCTCGCGCATGAAGGTGGCCCGCAACTCCGGGTGCGGCAGGGCGTGGCCGATCCTGTCGATCGTCCACGGCTGGCCGGTGCTCATCGGTCCTCCAGGCGTCGGCGGTTCGTGGGTGGTGACACCGTAGCGGACGGTGCAACGGACACGGCACGGCCGCCGCGCCCTTGTGGGGGTGGGGCGCAGCGGCCGGCCGGGGTACTGCTTCGGGGTGCTGCTCGGTACTACTTGGTACTGCTTGGTACTACTTGGTGACGCGCAGCAGCTTGTTGGGCGTGCCCTCACCCGGGTTGGAGATCTTGTCCGGGGTGGCGGCCGCGACCAGTGCCGACTGGACCTGTGCCGGGGTGGCGTCCTTGTGCTCGGCGAGGTAGACCGCGGCGGCGCCCGTCACGTGCGGGGTGGCCATGGACGTACCGGAGATGGTCTTGGTGCCGGAGTCGCTGTCGTTCCAGTCGGAGGTGATGTCCGTGCCGGGGGCGTACAGCTTGACGACGCTGCCGAAGTTGGAGAAGTCGGACTGCTGGTCGTCCTTGGTGCTCGAAGCGACCGTGATGGCCTCCTTCACCCGGGCGGGAGAGCTGTTGCCCGCGTCGGTGGACTCGTTGCCCGCCGCCACGGCGAAGGTGACGCCCGAGGCGATGGCCTTGGAGACGGCCGCGTCGAGGGCCTCGTCCGCGCCGCCGCCCAGGCTCATGTTGGCCACCGAGGGGCCCTTGTGGTTCTTGGTGACCCAGTCGATGCCGGCGACGACCTGCTCGGTGGAGCCGGAGCCCTGGGCGTCCAGCACCCGGACCGCCACGATCTTCGCCTTCTTGGCCACGCCGTGCTCGGTGCCGGCGATGGTGCCCGCGACGTGCGTGCCGTGGCCGTTGCCGTCGTCCGCGTTGTCGTTGTTGTCGATGGCGTTGAAGCCGTAGGAGGCGCGTCCGCCGAAGTCCTTGTGGCTGATGCGCACACCGGTGTCGATGACGTACGCGGTGACGCCCTCGCCCGCGCTGTCCGGGTAGGTGTACTTGCCGTCGCCCTTGGTGTCGGCCTGGTCGATCCGGTCCAGACCCCAGGACGGCGGGTTCTCCTGGGTGGCGTTGATGGTGAAGCGGTGGTTCTGGACCACCTTCGCGACGGCCGGGTCGGCGGCGAGCCGCTTGGCCGCGGTCCGGTCCAGCCCGCTGGCGGAGAAGCCGTGGATCGCCGAGCTGTAGGTGCGGTTGACCTTGCCGCCGTACCGCTCGGCGAGGTTCTTGCTCTCCTTGCCGGTGGCCTGGGCGGCAGCCATGCCCTTGCCGTCCTTCAGCATGACGATGTAGCTGCCGTCGACGGCGCCCTTGGACTCCGTCCCGTAGACGGTGCCCTCCTTGGGCGTCGATGCACCGGCGGGCAGAACCAGCAGCGTGGCTCCGGCCGTTGCGGCGGCTGCGGTGGCTATCGCCAGAACGAGACGCCGCTTCCCGGTGCGTTTGTGGGTTGCCATAACGAGGGTTCCTCCTCGTGCGGTTGTGTGGGGGATTGCGCGGTGCACGCGCAACAACACCCGGAACAGCGGATGATCCGCGTCCGGGTGCCCACGACCCTGTCAGGCTTGACACGCTCAGATCAAACCTTCACGGGGAGGTGTGAGATAGGCAACGTCGTTGTGTAACTACAAACCCCTTTGAACGACGGCAATTTGGAAACGTGTTGCGTTCAACTGCCGGGAACCAAAGCCGTATTAACGGATCGGCACACCGGAAACCGCCCGAGCGATGACGAGCCGCTGGATCTCGCTCGTCCCCTCGAATACCGTGTAAATGGCCGCATCCCGGTGCATCCGCTCCACGGGGTATTCGCGGGTGTAGCCGTTGCCGCCCAGGATCTGCATCGCCTGCGCCGTGACGGACTTCGCCGTCTCCCCCGCGAACAGCTTGGACATCGAACCCTCCGCCGCCGTGAAGGGTTTGCCCGCGGTCGCCATCCAGGACGCGCGCCAGACGAGCAGCCGGGCCGCGTCGATCCGTGTGCGCATGTCGGCGAGTTGGAAGGCGACGCCCTGGTTGTCGATGATCGGGCGGCCGAACTGGACCCTCGTCTGCGCGTAGTCCAGGGCGACTTCGTACGCGGCCCGGGCGATGCCGACCGCCTGCGCGCCCACGGCGGGGCGGGAGGCCTCGAACGTGGCCATGGCGGCGTTCTTCACGCGCTCGCCGCCGCCCGCGGCGGCGCGTTCACGGGCGCGCGCCAGACGCTCGTCCAGCTTCTCCTTGCCGCCGAGCAGGCAGTGGCCGGGCACCCGGGCGTCCCGCAGCACGACCTCGGCCGTGTGGGAGGCGCGGATGCCGTGCTTCTTGAACTTCTGCCCCTGGGAGAGCCCGGCCGTGCCCGGCGGCACGATGAAGGAGGCGTGGCCGCGCGGGCCGAGTTCCGGGTCGACGACGGCGACGACCACGTGCACATTGGCGATACCGCCGTTCGTGGCCCAGGTCTTGGTGCCGTTGAGCACCCACTCGTCCTTGGCCCCGTCGTACACGGCACGGGTGCGCATCGCCGCGACGTCCGAACCGGCGTCGGGCTCGGACGAGCAGAAGGCGGCCACCTTCACGTCGTCGGCGTCACCGTACATCTGCGGTATCCAGGTGCCGATCTGCTCGTCGGTGCCGTTGGAGAGGACGCCGACCGCCGCCAGGGCGGTGCCGGCGATCGCCAGGCCCAGACCGGCGTCGCCCCAGAAGAGCTCCTCCAGGGCCATGGGGATGCCCAGACCCGTGGGGTCGAAGAACTGCTGAGCGTAGAAGTCGAGCGAATAGAGGCCGATCTTGGCGGCCTCCTGCACGACGGGCCAGGGGAACTCCTCGCGCTCGTCCCACTCGGCGGCAGCCGGCCGCATCACATCGGCGGCGAAGCCGTGGATCCAGTCCCGGACGGCTTTCTGATCGTCGTTCAGCTCCAGGGCGAACTCGGCCATGTCCCCTCCCAGTCATCGTTACCATCGGTAACGCGAGTATGTTACCGGTCGGTAGGAGGCGTCAAGAGGCCATTGCCTCCGCCCGCCCCTCGAATCCGTTGCGTGGAGCGGGTGTTACGTTGCGCAGGCGTCATGCACCACGGGTCGTGACGTCATGAACCACAGGGGCGGGGAGGCACGTCATATGGAGACCAGCCAGCGGGACGATCAACAGCGGGCGGCGGAACAGCGGCGCAGGGAGCTGCTGGAGGCCGCGGACCGGGTGGTGCTGAGGGACGGGCCGGGGGCGTCCATGAACGCCATCGCGGCCGAGGCGGGGATCACCAAGCCGATCCTCTACCGGCACTTCGGCGACAAGGGCGGGCTCTACCGGGCGCTCGCCACGCGGCACACCGAGGCGCTGCTGGACGGGCTGCGCGCGGCGCTCGACGCGCCCGTCGGCCGGCGCGAGCGGGTCGAGTCGACGCTCGACACCTATCTCGCGGCCATCGAGGCACGGCCCCAGGTGTACCGCTTCCTGATGCACCCCGCGGAGGAGGAGCAGCCCGCGGAGCAGGGCTTCGACGTGGGACGCCACTCCGCACCGCTGCTGCGGCGGCTCGGCGAGGAGCTGGCCGAGGTGATAGCGGAGCGGGTCGACCTGGGCCCGGACGGCGCGGAGCTGGCGCGGGCCTGGGGCCACGGGATCGTGGGAATGATGCACGCCGCGGGCGACTGGTGGCTCCGCGAGCGGCCGTTCCCTCGCGCCCGCCTCGTCCGGCACCTGGCCGATCTGTTGTGGGGCCGCCTGGCGGTGGCGGGCGACCTGGCCGGAGGCCCGGGCTTCTGAGCCCCGGAAGGGGCGCGGGGAACTGCGCGATCAGCCACCGACGGCCTGCAGCCGACGCACCACCTTGGGGTCCGGGGCGAAGTCCCGGGACTTCGACTGCAGGCGCATCGTGGCTGATCGCGCAGTTCCCCGCGCCCCTTCCGGGGCGCCCCGTTACGGGGCGGTAATGCGCAGCATCTCGGTGCGCCCCGCCCACGAAGCCCTGCGCGCAGCGCGAAGGGTGCGCCACCGACGCAACCCGGTCAGCCGGTCCGTGTACAGGCCACCGTCGAGGTGATCGCACTCGTGCTGCAGGCACCGGGCGAAGAACCCGGTGCCGCGCACGTGCACGGGCGCACCGTCGACGGTGACACCCTCCACGACGGCCTCGTCGAACCGCTCGGTACCCGCTTCGAGGCCCGGCAGCGACAGACAGCCCTCGGGCCCGCGCACGGTGATGCCCCCGGTCTCGACCAGCCGCGGGTTGACGATGTGACCGACGTGGCGCACGTCCTCGTCGTCGGGGCAGTCGTAGACGAAGACCCGCAGGCCGACCCCGACCTGGTTGGCGGCGAGCCCCACACCGTTCGCCGCGTACATCGTGGCGAACATGTCCTCGACAAGCCGGGTCAGCTCCGGGCCGAATTCGGTGACCTCGGCGCAGGAGGTGCCCAGACCCCGGTCCCCGAGGAGCCTCATGGGTCTGACTTGTCCGGAACTGCCGGGTATCGAGCCTCTGCGCATGGGCTCAAGAGTACGTTCCTGCAGGCGGCCGGTTCGGGCCCCCGCCGGGATCTCGATAGGCTGATCCTTGACCGAGGCCTCCTGGCCGGCGATTCGGCACGGGGGGAGCGTTCCACCGGCGGACCAGGATCGGGCCCGGCGCGGATGCAAGGAGGATCTAGGACGATGGCAGGCAACACGGGGCCGCTGTCGCCGCGGGCCAAGCTGGCCGTGACGGCGGGCAAGGCTGCTGCGGCGGTGTCTCGGGCCGCGGGGCGCGGCAGCGGATCGGTGATCGGCGGCAAGGTCGCGCTCAAGCTCGACCCCGACCTGCTGGCCCGGCTGGCGACCCACCTGGACGTGGTCCTGGTCTCCGCCACCAACGGCAAGACCACGACGACCCGGCTGATCGCCGAGGCACTGCGGGCCAGCGGACCGGTGGTGTCCAACGCCCTGGGCGCGAACATGCCCGCGGGCATCACTTCCGCCCTGGCCGGCGGCTCGGACGCGCGCTACGGCGTGATCGAGGTGGACGAGAAGTACCTGGCGGGCGTCGCGCGTGACGTGAACCCCAAGGCCATAGCGCTGCTGAACCTCTCGCGCGACCAGCTCGACCGCGCCGCGGAGACCCGCATGCTGGCCGAGAAGTGGCGCGAGGGCCTGACCGGCAGCAAGGCCGTGATCATCGCCAACGCCGACGACCCGCTGATCGTGTGGGCCGCCTCCTCCTCGCCGAACGTGGTGTGGGTGGCGGTCGGCCAGGAGTGGAAGGACGACGCCTGGTCCTGCCCGTCGTGCGGCGGCGTGATGCAGCGCCCCGGCGACGACTGGTTCTGCGGCGAGTGCGGCTTCCGCCGGCCCACCCCGAGCTGGGCGCTGTCCGGCGACTACGTGCTCGACCCGCACGGCTCGGCATGGCCGATCCACCTGCAGCTGCCGGGCCGGGCCAACAAGGCCAACGCCACCACCTCCGCCGCCGTGGCCGCCACCTTCGGGGTGCCGCCGCAGGTGGCGCTGGAGCGGATGTACCAGGTGCAGGCGGTGGCCGGCCGGTACGACACCGTGAGCTTCCTGGGCCGCGACGTCCGGCTGCTGCTGGCGAAGAACCCGGCCGGCTGGCTGGAGACCTTCTCCCTGATCGACGGCCCCCCGGCCCCGGTGATCCTCTCGGTGAACGCCCGCGGCGCGGACGGCACCGACACCTCCTGGCTGTGGGACGTCGACTACACCCGGCTCGCCGGGCACCCGATCTTCGTCATCGGCGACCGCAAGCTCGACCTGGCGGTGCGCCTGGAGGTCGCGGGCGTGGAGTTCCGGGTCTGCGAGACCGTGGACGAGGCCGTGCAGTCGGCGCCGCCCGGCCGGATCGAGCTGATCGCCAACTACACGGCGTTCCAGGACGTCCGCCGCCGCGTCGGCAACTGAAGACCCACCACGGAAGGATTGTGAGCATGAGCCAGAACAGTCTGCGCGTGGTCTGGGTCTACCCCGACCTGCTCAGCACCTACGGCGACCAGGGCAACACCCTGGTCCTGGAGCGGCGGGCGCAGCAGCGCCGGCTGGACGTCCAGCGCCTGGACGTCCGTTCCGACCAGCAGATCCCCACCTCGGGCGACATCTACCTGATCGGCGGCGGCGAGGACCGCCCGCAGCGGCTGGCCGCCGAGCGGCTGCGCCGCGACGGCGGTCTCAACCGGGCCGTGGCCAACGGCGCGATCGTCTTCTCGGTCTGCGCCGGCTACCAGATCCTGGGCCACGAGTTCATCAACGACCTGGGCCAGCGCGAGCAGGGCCTGGGCCTGCTGGACGTGATCAGCACCCGCGGCGAGGGCGAGCGCTGCGTCGGCGACGTGCTCGCCGACATCGACCCGCAGCTGGGCCTGCCCCCGCTGACCGGGTTCGAGAACCACCAGGGCGTCACCCACCTGGGCCCGTCGGCCCGCCCGTTCGCCCGGGTGCGCTTCGGCAAGGGCAACGGCACGGGCGACGGCACCGAGGGCGCGTTCAACGACACGGTCTTCGGCACGTACATGCACGGCCCGGTCATGGCCCGCAACCCGCACATCGCGGACCTGCTGATCAAGCTGGCGCTGGACGTCAACGCCCTGCCGCCGGTGGACGACCGCTGGTACGAGGCGCTGCGCAACGAGCGGATCGCGGCGGCGACACAGCCCGCATGACGGACGGTCCGGGTCCCCGTCACCCCTTCTGAACTAGGGTGGCGGGGATCCAACCGGACGACGGGGTCCGGTCTCCGGCCCTGTTGTGAAGGTTCCCTGTCATGCGCATCGGTGTACTCACCTCCGGCGGCGACTGCCCCGGACTCAACGCCGTCATCAGGTCCGTCGTCCACCGCGCGGTCGTCGACCACGGTGACGAGGTCGTCGGCTTCCGCGACGGCTGGCGGGGCCTGCTCGAAGGCGACCACCGGCCGCTCGGCCTGGAGGACGTCGCCGGCATCCTGGCCACGGGCGGCACGATCCTGGGCTCGTCGCGGGTGCAGCCCGCACAGCTGCGGGACGGCGTCGAACGCGCCAAGGAGCACGTCGCCGACCTCGGCATCGACGCCGTGATCCCGATCGGCGGCGAGGGCACCCTGAAGGCGGCCCGGCTGCTGTCGGACGCGGGTCTGCCCGTCGTCGGCGTGCCCAAGACGATAGACAACGACATCACCTCGACCGATGTGACCTTCGGCTTCGACACCGCGGTCGGGGTGGCGACCGACGCCCTGGACCGGCTCAAGACCACCGCCGAGTCGCACCAACGCGTCCTCATCGTCGAGGTGATGGGCCGTCACACCGGCTGGATCGCCCTCAACTCCGGTATGGCCGCGGGCGCTCACGCCATCGTCGTGCCCGAGCGGCCCTTCGACATCGAGGAGTTGACCGAGGTGGTCGGCAAGCGCTTCGCCGACGGCAAGCGCTTCGCGATCGTCGTGGTGGCCGAGGGCGCCAAGCCGCGCGAGGGGACGATGGCGTTCGAGACCGGCGGCACGGACGTCTACGGGCACGAGCGGTTCGCCGGTGTGGCACGGCAGTTGGCCGTCGAGCTGGAGCAGCGGCTCGGCAAGGAGGCCCGCCCGGTCATCCTCGGGCACGTGCAGCGCGGCGGCACGCCCAGCGCCTACGACAGGGTGCTGGCCACGCGCTTCGGCTGGCACGCCGTGGAGGCCGCGCACCGCAAGGAGTTCGGCATGATGACGGCGCTGCGCGGCAACGACATCACGCTGGTGCCGTTGGCCGATGCGGTCGAGCAGTTGAAGACGGTGCCGGAGGACCGGTACGCCGAGGTCGAGTGCGTGCTGTGAGCCGACCCCGCGGCTGATCCCCCGCGAGTGCGCCTCTACTCTGGTCAAGGCGCATTGGTCCGAATTGGGAGAGAGTGGATGGATCACAGCGGGCATCACGGCATGATGATGATGGACATGCCGCCGTTCACGCTGGGACGGGGCCTGGAGTTCAGCGGCGACCCGTTCTTCATGATCGGCAGCCTGCTGGGGCTGGGGCTCTACGGCTGGGCCGTGGTGCGGCTGCGGCGACGCGGCGACAAGTGGCCCATCGGCCGGACCGTGGCGTGGGTCCTGGGCGTGCTGTCGGTGGCCCTGGTGATGTGCACCAAGCTCAACGACTACGGCATGGTCATGTTCAGCGTGCACATGGTGCAGCACATGGTCATCAGCATGCTCTCCCCCATCCTGCTCCTGCTGGGCGCGCCGGTGACGCTGACGCTGCGCGCGCTGCCCGCGGCGGGCCGCGGCCGCAAGGGCCCGCGCGAGTGGCTGGTCGCCCTGCTGCACAGCCGCTACATGCGCGTCATCACGCATGCGGCGTTCACGATCCCGCTGTTCATCGCGAGCCTCTACGCCCTGTACTTCACCCCGATCTTCGACTTCCTGATGGAGACGAAGACCGGACACATCGCGATGATGGTCCACTTCCTCGCCGTGGGCCTCGTGTTCTTCTGGCCGATCATGGGCGTGGACCCGGGCCCGCACCGGCCGGGCTATGTGATGCGGATGCTGGAGCTGTTCGCGGGCATGCCGTTCCACGCGTTCTTCGGCATCGCGCTGATGATGGCGACCCAGCCCATGATCGGCACGTACATGCACCCCCCGGCTTCGCTGGGCATCGACCCCCTGTCCGACCAGACGGCGGCGGGCGGCATCGCCTGGGCGTTCAGCGAGATCCCCTCGGTCGTGGTGCTGATCGCGCTGGTCTACCAGTGGTACCGCTCCGAGCAGCGGCAGGCGAAGCGGATCGACCGCAACGCGGCGCGGGACGGCGACAAGGAGCTGGCGGCCTACAACGCCTACCTGGCCTCGCTCCGGGCGCGCGAGCAGCAGTAGCAGACGGCCACCGGCCTATGGCGGACGGACCGCGGCGAGGAGACCATGGACTCCTGGCCGCGGTCCGCGCGTTTGTACGGCCTGGCGGGCCGCAGTTGAGGAGGTGCGGGATGCCCGGCTCGACAAAGGCGATGGCAGGACTGACGGTGGGCGCGCTGATCGCGGTGACCGCCTACTCCGTCGCACTCGGCAGCAACGGCTGGCTGTGGTTCACGTGGGTGGTGCTGGGGCTGGCGACGGTGGGAGTCGCGGTGGCCCGCAGAACGTGACGCCGCAGGCGCTGTGGCCGGTCAGAAACGGAAGACGGGCCCGGTGGCGGCGTCGAGCGCACAGGGGTTGGCGAAGGCCTTCCGCCAGTTGACGTCCTGCCCGTGCCACTCCCCCTTCGCGGTGGCGATCACCGGATCGTCCTCAAGGGTGCACGCGTGCGGCTCGCCACGCAGCGCGTCCGGCCGCCCGCCGGCCGCGATCAGGTCCCGGCAGGCCTCGGCCCCGTGCGGGTGCGGTCCGTGCGCCCCGGGGCAGCCGAGCCGGACACCGCGGATCCAGCTGTGCTCGGCACCGGAGACGGTCAGCAGGAGCCGCCCCTCCTCCTGCTCGTCGGCCGATGCCGGGACGAGCGGCAGGGCGAGCAGGGCGGTGGCGGTCGCCGCAGCGGCCGCGGTGGAGCATACGGACATGGGTGGATCTCCTCGGGTGCGGGATGCGGGATGCGGGGTGCGGGATGCGGGGTCGCGGGCCAGGCCACCGCGCACGGGTGCACGGCGACAAGCGCCCGCACCGCCCGCGTCGCCCGTCCGGCGGGGCCCGGCCACTCGGTTGGTCGCCGCCCTGTCAGGGGCGCGGGCATGTCGACTGCGGGTGTGTCGTGGCTGATCGCGCAGTTCCCCGCGCCCCTTACGGGGCGCAGATCCTAGTGCGCGGCCCACTCGACAACCGGCGGTACCACCCGCCCGCACAGCGGATGACCCTTGGCGTCGGTGAGGGCGAGCCGGGCCACCAGCGCACCGCGCCGCCGCGCCTCGGCGAGTACCTCGGGTGGGACATCGGCCAGCATCAGCTTGGCGCGCCGGAACATCCGGAGCTCCTCCTCCTGCGGCTGCCTCCCGATCCACGAGAGGTAGACGAAGCGTCCGCCGAGCCGGTTCTGCACGTACGGGCCGCGCAGTTCGCCGTCGGCAGTGAACGTGCAGGGGAACGTCCACGTCACCGTCGGGGCGTCGCCGGGCTGCGGGTCGAGCAGTTCGGCGGGGCGGTCCTTGCGCTGGACCGCGACCTCGATCCCGGCGGCCCCGGGAAAACCGGGCCCGGGCCCGCAGTGGCGGCCGGGCAACGTGTGGCCTTCGATGCGCAGTTGCATGCCGCCAGTATCGGACCATGGCGCCCCGTAAGAGGCACGAGCGGCAAGCCGGCCCGCCCCGTACGGCCACGGGGCGGACCAGCGTCGTTCACCGGCCTAGACGTTGGTCCAGGAACAGCTCCACGAGCAGCTCCACGAGCAGCTCGACGGGCAGTCGATGCTCTCCTCGAACTCCTCCTCGGACGGAAGCATCTGCAGCACGTTCACGTCGTTCGCCATGTTGGTCACCTCCTCTCGGAATGCGGTGGGTCTCCACACCGGGGGGCGGCCGGGGTGGAAGGGCTCGGTGTCACCGGCCGCCGGGCGGGCCGGTGAAGATGTCGGGCAGCCAGAGGCGGGGGCCGCCGTCCCGCAGGCGCAGCAGGAAGGCCAGTACGCCGGCGAGCCCCGTGTTGTAGTCGGGGGAGACGGCGGCGCCGGTCTCGTCCGGGGCGAGGATGCGGCCGTCGTGCAGGGCGTGACGGGCGTGGATGCTCACGGCGAGCTCCTCGGCCCAGCTGCGGTACTCGCCCTCGCCCGTCGCCTCGGCGAGGTCGAGCAGGAACTCGCCGTCGCCCGCCAGTCCGTGGCACTGCGAGGTGCCGGCGTGCCACCGGGAGCGGCGTACGGCGAGGGCCGCCCGGTGGCCGGCCTCGCGCAGTCTGTCGTCCGGGGTTTCCTGCCAGAGGCGTATCAGGAAGGTGCCGATCCCGGACGATCCGCTGCACCAGTGCGTCTTGAGGGGCCGGCTGGTGGGACCGGCCGGCCAGTAGGCGGCGCCGTCCTTCGCCTGGGCCGTCGCGAGCAGGGTTTCCCCGGCGTCGGTGGCCATGGCGAGGTGGCTGCTGTCGTGGCCGGCCCTGCCGGCGGCGAGCAGGAACGCTCCGACGCCGGCGACTCCGTGGGCGAAGCCGTAGTGGACGAGGCCGGCCAGGCGTGACGCCCAGCCGCGGGGAATCGGCCAGTAGGAGAGGTTCCCCCTGCGCTCGCGTGCCGCCGCGACCGCGTCGGCGGCCTCACGGGCCCTGTCCAGGAAGCGGTCGCTGCCCGTGTCCTCCCAGAAGCGGAGCTGGGTCATGCCCGCCCCGGCCGTGCCGTGACAGATGTCGGGGTTGGGCGAGTGCAGCGGTATGCGTTCGGCGAACTCCTGGGCTCGGGCGACCAGTTCCTCGTCGCCGAGGGCCCGTCCGGCGGCGAGGAGTGCCCATGCCGTGCCGGATCGGCCGAAGTGGAGTCCGGGCAGCGCGCGGGGTTCGCGCCCCGCCGTGCGGCCGATCCAGTGGGCGGCGGTGGCGGTGGCCTCCCGCAGGGCGGGGTCCGGGGCGGACTCGTATGCGCGGGTCAGTACGCCCAGGATGCCCGCGGCCCCGTGCTGGACGTTGCACGGGTCCGTCGTGGCGCCGAACGGCGAGGCGGGCCACAGGCGTTGCGGCGCAGCCGGGTCCATCGTGGTGAGGAGGTGGTCCAGCGCATCGCCGATCATCTGCTTCAGCCCTGCGTCGCCCAGCCGGCCGGTGCTCCGGGACGCGACCGCCCTGTGCAGGGGCGTGCCGCGGCGGAGGAGGTCCCGTACGGCGTCGGGTCCGGGGCGCCGGGCGGGGTCGTCGTGCATCAGGGCGACGATGGCGGGGGCAAGGCGTTGCGCGACGGGGTTGTCGGCGCACAGGGTGCCGAGCCACTCCCGGATCCTCCGGTGCTGAGGGCGTACGGACGGCTGGTCGGGCGGCAGTTGGGGGTCGACGCCGGTGGCGGCGTAGAAGAGGGTGGCGCCCAGGCTGAAGAAGTCGGCCGAGGGCTCGGGTGCCGTGCCGAAGAACGGGGAGGCGATCTGCTCCGGGGCGGCGTAGCCCGGCGTGTACACGCGGGTGACCGGATCGCCCCGGCGGGCGAGGTACTCCAGGTCGATCAGGCGGAGTTCCTCGTCCGGCAGCACCATGACGTTGCCGGGGTTGAAGTCCCGCAGCACGAGGCCCTTGCCGTGGACGTGCTCCACGAGTTCCAGCAGGCGCAGGGCGATGCGTTCGACGGCCTCGGCCGGCGGGCCCCACGTGGCGCCGTCGTGCGTGATGTTCTCGGTCACCCATCTGCGGAGCGTGACGCCCGGCAGCTCCTCCTCGACCAGGAAGAGCTCGTCCTGCTGCTCGAAGAGGGCGACCGGCCGCGGGGTGATGCCTGCCGGTTCCAGCAGTTCGAGCATCGCCGCTTCGTGCCGCCGTGCGTCGCGTACGTCCAGGCCGGTGAGGGTGGCGCCGGTGTGCGGGCGGGCCTGTTTGATGACGACGAGGAGGCCGGTGTCGTCCTCTATCGCGCGGTACACCCCGCCCGTGAAGGCGTGGCGGACGACCTGCCGTACGGTGTACCGGCCGTCGAGCCGTACGGATCCGGCAACCGTCCTGTCGGGAGCGGCAGTCGGCGAGGCGAACGGGTCCCGGGGCGCCCAGCGGGGCGGGGAGAACCATGCGTTGCGCTCGTCCCGGGCCGGTGTGCCGTCCGGGGCCAGCAGCATGGCCTCGTAGGAGCCGTCGTTGCCCAGGACGGGAATTCCTTCGTGGACACCGAAGCGGTAGTGCACCAGGCTGCCGGGGCGATACGGACGGTCGGAGAGGATTCCGGGACCGGGCAGCCCCAGGGTCGCCCGGTGCAGTTCTTCTGCCAGTTCCCGGAGTCGCGTCTCGTCGCCGTCGGGATATGCGGTGATGAACTTTCCGCCGCTGCCCCGGTCGTAGCCCCGGGAGACCAGTTCGGTCACCCGTGCCGGGGTTCCGGCGAACTTGAACGGGCAGCGGTGGCGGACCAGGACGTCTGCGGCCCGCGCCAGGACGAGCGGCGCGGACAGCGGGGTCGCGGAAAGGTGCAGTTTCCATCCCTGGATCCCGCTGCGCCTGTCGTGCGGCGCGACATGGGACCAGAAGTCCCCCTGGCCGACATGCCATTCCGTTGCACCGTGACGGGAAAGGGCCGCCCGAACGCACTCGGAAAGCAGTGAAACCTCACCGGGGAATTCACGATCGTCGTACGCCACGAGTACGCCCACTTCCGGAGATCCATGCCCGTCACCTGGCCTGCCCGGCCACTCAACATAGCCGCCGAAGAGGCCCGTTGACCCGGCCCCGCCGGAACCCTGTGCATGGGCCACACGGAAACGGCCAGAGGAATGATCGACTTCATTTCCCGGCATTTCATTGCCATTTCATCGCGGGCGCAGGATCTCCACTGGCCAGTTGATTCCCGATACGGACCGATACGCTTCGGTTCAGCGGATTCCGTTGAACCGTCCGGTAGGCGATCTGGCGCAAAAGAGCTCTGCGCACTTCTCCGGTTGCCGCTGCTCCGGAACCTGTGCAAGCCTGAGGACAAGAAGCGGTCGGCCGCCTGCTCAAGAGCTCTCCCCGGCTTCAGGAGAGGCGAGTGCTATGGCAACCCCGCATACATCAGGCGAACACCACGACACGGAGCCGCAGGGCTTCGAACCCGGCGGTGGCCCAGGAGCGTTGGCCCGGGCCGGCTGGCAGATTCTGCTGACCACCGGCGTGGCATCCGTCGCCCTCGGCGTCGTCGTCCTGGCCTGGCCGAAGGCCAGCCTCACCGTGGTCGGCGTCCTTTTCGGCATCTATCTGCTGGCCGTCGGAGCCTTCCAGCTGGCAGGGGCCTTCGGGGACCACATCCCCGGTCACCTGCGCGTCCTGGGCTTCATCAGCGGCGGCCTGTGCGTCCTGCTCGGCCTGGTGGCCCTCCGCGGTCCGGCGCAGTCGATCCTGCTGCTCGCACTCTGGATCGGCTTCGGCTGGCTGTTCCGGGGCGTCATGCTGACGGGGGTGGCCCTGTCCACCGCGGCCCTGCCCGCCCGGGGCTGGCAGGTGTTCCTCGGCATCGTCAGCATCCTGGCCGGCATCGTGATGGTCAGCGCCCCCTTCCACTCGATCGCCGTGCTCACCCTGGTCACGGGCATCATGCTCGTCGCACTCGGGCTGATCGAAGCGGTTCACGGCATCCAGCTCCGCGCCCGCCTGGGCCGGACCTCCCGGCCTGCCGCACCGAGCGCCGGTGCCGGGCACGGTCACCGCTGGCACCTGGGCCATCAGCACTAGAACGCGCGCGTGGAGGCCCGGCGGTATCCACCGGGCCTCCCGACGCGGTTGCCGGTTACTGCGCGAGCGACTTCGCGAAGAGGCCGTAGAGCTTCTTGTACGCGTCGTCCTTCTTCGGGATCAACACCTGGACGGTAATGGTCAGATGACCCTTGGCCGGGACGATGTGGACGCCCTCCGGCGGGGAGCCGAGGAGGACCTCGCCGTTGGAGCCGTCCTCGATGATCATCCCCCAGAAGGTGGCGACGAATTCCTTTGCCAGGACCGATCCGTCGGGGAGCTGGCCGAAGCCGAGGTTCCAGTGCTTCACAGCCGTTTCCCCGGCGTGCATGGTGATGTCGTAGGAGTAGATGTACTTGTGGGTCTCCCAGTCCTCCCAGCTGGAGTTGAACTTGTACTCGACCCTGAGGTCCTTGTCGGCCGCGGTGAAATTCACCGTGTCGGGGGCCGACTCCTGAGCACCGCGCACGGCCTTGGCCGTCACGCTGTGCTTGCCTAGGCTCCAGCCGCCCTGGGGGGCGAAACTCCAGACGTTGGTGGCCACCTTGGCGGTGCCGATCTCCTTGCCCCCTTCGGTGAGCGTCACCGTGTCGGCGTTGAACGCGACGCCGTCGACGGAGACGCCGGTGTCCACCTCGGTGCCCTCCTTGGGAGAGCGGATGTCCACGACGGGAGTCGGCAGGGTGACGTAGAAGCGGAGGTACGCCTTGCCGGACGTCACGTTGTCCCGCACGGCCATGGCGGAGAGATCGTGCTGCCCGAGCGTCCAGTCGGCGTCCGGCGTGTACTCCCACGTGCTGTCCTTGACCGGGCACGCGCCCAGTTGCTTGGCCCCTTCGTAGAGCAGCACCTGCTGCGCGTCGGGCGTGGCGCTGCCGCGCACGGCCTGCCGCCGGTTCTGGGTCTGCGCGCCGGCCTTGGGCTCGGTGAAGACCGGGAGCGGGACGGGCTTGGGGGCCGCGAGGGCCGACTGGGCCTGGTCGTTCCACGTGCTGGTCGGGCTCCCGGAGAGCGGGATCCGGGTCAGGTCGGCAATCTCCGAATTCGCGGACACGGGTAGCTGCGAACCGCCCTGATTGGTCCGGGTGAAGAGGATGTTGTCCTTGCCGGTGTTGTTGACGACGCTGCTCACGCCGTCGTCGCTCTGGTCGAATCCGTAGTCGCTGAAGTTGTTCGCCGTTCCGTCGACGGGGATGACGAGAATCTTGTCGCGCGGTCCCCCCACGTTGAAGTTGACGTCGGCGAACAGACAGAAGGAATTCTTCGGGGCCTTGTCCTTGCCTCGGCCGCGGATGACATACGGCTCGTCCGCGGATTTTCCGTTTCCGTTGGCCATTTCGAACCCTCGCCTTCGTTTCGCCCGGCTGGAGCACCGCAAGGCTGCCCAGGGGGATGAACCACGGTCAATTACGGCAAGGACGTTCGAACTCCTTCAGGACATGCACCTGTTGGCCGGATTCCGGTTGGGCCACGGCGGGAGAGTTGCGGCGGGAGCCGCCGTTCCGCTGCCGGCGCCCTGCCGGCTCCTGGGCACCGTTGCTCACACCTGCCCCGGACGTGGTGGCCGAGTACCGGGTGCCGGGTCCGGGCAGCCGGCTGCACACTGCCGCCGCCCAGGGTGCCCGACGCCTGGGGACGCGGATCTTCCGCAACGAACCGGCCGATGTGGCGAGGGCGTTCACCGCGCACCTGTCCGGCGAGGGCCGCTTCACGGACCGGCGCCCTGGTCTTCAGCGGCGCTTCACGCCGCCGGAGCGTCTCCGCGGCGTCGCAGGCGCGGGACCAGCCGCGGGACGCGCCGCTTGTACTCCTCGTACGCACCCGGGAACGCCTCGCTCATCAGCTTCTCCTCGACGCTGATCTTCCACTGCATCAGGCCGAAGGCCAGCAGCACGGCCACCACCCAGCCGCCGAGCAGCATCAGCAGTGCGGTGCCGATGAACATGCCGAAGATGCCGGTGTAGATGGGGTGCCGGACGATCGCGTAGGGGCCGTCGGTGCGCAGTTCGTGGCCCTGCTTGGCCACGGGGGCGGAGGTCCACATCAGGCCGAGGCGGATGCGGGCCCAGATCGCGAAGGCGGTCGCGGCGATCAGCACGACGGCGCCGACGGCACGCAGCCACTGCACGTGCACGGTGAGCGGGTCCCATGTGCCGTGCGGCAGCAGCGTGTTCACCGTCACCGCCACGACGATCCCGGCCGCGATGCTCCACCGCTGGAGCGGCTGTCCGCGCTTTCGTACGGCCGGGGACCGGCGGGCGTTGTAGAGCGCGCCGAGGGCCCACACGGTCAGGAACGTCAGCCAGCAGACGACGTCGATCACCGTCGCGCGTGGCGCCACTGCGCATCGGTCATGTTCGCCTCACCCCCTTCGGCCGGGACGGCCGCCGCGCCACCACCGGCTTTCCGATGAGACGCGGCGGCCTGCCGACAGGTTGCCGTGCAGCGCCTGCGGCGATCGTCGGACGTCAGTTCTGGCGGAAGTCCACGAAATCGGCCTCGCCACTGGCGCCCTCGCTGTGCGAACTGGTGAACACTCCCACGTCCTGAACGGGGTTCACCCGCGGGAGGGTTGCCGCACCGACCCGGGTCCATGCCGTGCCGTCCTCCGAGCGGTACCCGGTGAAGGTCGAGCCCGAGCGCGTCAGCTTCAGCCAGGTCGGGTAGGCGGCCGTACCGCTTCCCTCGTTGGACGGAGCGCTGTTGGCGTCCAGACGGCCACTGCCGGTGCTGTCCCACTGCAGGACGTAGCCCTTGCCGGGGGCTTCGGCGAGGATGACGTAACCCGGTGCGGATCCGGACCCGGTGATGTCGTTGCGCACCATGATCCCCGCCTTGGCCCATTCGTTGGTGGATGCCTGGGCCGTCAACTTGACGACGGTCGTGGAGCCGTCGTGCTCCGCGCCCGGTCGGTAGATCGCGCTGTACTGGTCGACGCCGGACCACAGGTCGGCACCTGCACCGTCGATCGCGAGGCGGTCTCCCTGCGCGCCGAAGACGGCGGTGGTGTCGGTGAAGGTCTTCAACGGGGCCCGGACCGGGGCTGCGAGCTCCACGGCATGCGGCGCGGTGATCGTCCGGGAGCCGCCCGGCCCCCGGACGGACGCGGTGCCGCTGATCGTGGCGTGGGTGATCGGCGCGGGGAGGACGACCGGGGCGGTCACGCGGAACCTGGCCACCGCCTGCTGCCCGGCGGCGAGTCGGTCGAGGCGGACGGGCGTGAGCGGGGTCGCGGTCCACCCGGCGGGCGCCCCGACACCGAGCTGCACGCCGGTGGCGGTCCGTGTGCCCTCGTTGATCAGGGTGGTGGTCACCGTGTCGGAGCTGCCGGCCGTCCAGCCGGGCACGGTGGCGTCCAGCACCAGGTGCGGCGCGTACCGGCCCGGCGCGACGGTGGGCGACACGCGGTACATCACGGTGCCGTGACCGGGCACGGCAGCGCTGATCGCCCCGGCGCTCTCGGTGGTGCGGTGCTCCCACAGGTCCCGCAGAACGTACCCGCGCGCGGGGCCCAGCCCGATGTCCCGGGCGGTGGTGGAGATCACGGCGGGTGCGGTGTTCTCGTTGAACAGCGTCACCGCGACGCTTCCGTCGGCGAGGGGCTTGGCGAGCACGTCCAGACCGTTCTTCATGCTCACCGGCCGGCCCTGCCTGCCGAGCCGGTCCTGGTCGACGGCGATGACCTCCTTGTTGCCGTAGACGGCCAGGGTGTCGGGCCGTGCCGACCGCAGGTCGGCGCCGGAGATCAGCGGGGCGGCCATCTCGGCCCAGAGCGAGAACTCGGTGCGGTCCTCGGCCGGGGTCATGCCGTTGCCGACCTCCAGCATGTCGGGGTCGTTCCAGGCTCCCGGCCCGGCCGCGTCGGCGAGCTTCACGTTCGCGTGGAAGATCGACAGCATCCGGCCGTAGGACGCGTCGATGTCACCGGTGGTGCGCCAGAGGTTGCCGACGGGACGGGCCCAGCTCGTCACGGCCTCCTCGCCCCAGTTGCAGAGGCTGTAGACGATCGGGCGACGCGTCCTGGCCAGGGCATCGCCCATGGCCCGGTAGCGCGTCCGGGAGGGGACGCCGAGGTTGTGGCAGTTGTCGTACTTGAGGTAGTCGACTCCCCAGGCGGCGAAGGAGTCGGCGTCCCGCTGCTCATGGCCGAGGCTGCCGGGATAGCCGGCGCAGGTCAGTGTGCCGGCGCTCTCGTAGATGCCGAGCTTGAGGCCCTTGTCGTGCACGTGGCGGGCCACGCCCGCGATGCCGTGCGGGAACTTGGCCGGGTCCGGGACGAGTTGGCCGTCGGCCCCGCGGGAGCCCGCCATCCAGCAGTCGTCGATGTTGACGTACGTGTACCCGGCGTCCCGCAGCCCGCTGGTGACGATCTTGTCGGCGGTCTCCTCGACGAGTTTCTCGCTCACGTTGCAGCCGAAGGTGTTCCAGTCGTTCCAGCCCATGGGCGGGGTCCGGGCCAGACCGTTGTCGAGGGCGGCGGCCGGGGTGGCGGCGACGGGCAGCGCCGCCAGGGGTGCCGCTGCCAGCGCGACAGCGATGAGAGCAGCCCACGTTCTTCGCATCGGTTCTCCTGTGGCGTCAGGGACAACATGGTCTGATGCCTTACGTCGAGCGCGGGGGGATCGAACCAAAACCAACACAACCAGTCAAGGGGCAACAGAAGATAACCGAAAGCAACGAAGGCCGGAGGGATCTCCCCGTCAGCCTGTCAGTCCTTCCGCCCCGTCACGGCGACACCGACACCAAGGCCGATCATCGTGAGCCCGCCCAGGCCACCGACCAGGGCGAGCCGCCGCGGCGAACGGGCGAACCAGTCCCACGCGGTGGCCGCGGCCAGTCCCCACACACTGTCCGACACCACGCCGATTGCGGTGAACACCAGCCCGAGCAACAGCATTTGAGCCGCGGCATGTCCTCGTTCACGATCGACGAACTGCGGCAGCATCGCCGTGAAGTACACGATCGTCTTCGGGTTGGCCACGCCCACCGCGAACCCCTCCCACACCGAGCGCAGACCCCCTCGCGAGGACCGTCCTCCGGTGAACGCGGCCTGCAACGACCGGCGTTGCCGCCACGCCTGCACCCCGAGGCACACCAGGTATGCGGCACCGGCCAGTTTCACCGCGATGAAGACGAGGACCGAGCGTTCCACGACGGACCCGACCCCGAACGCCACGGCCACGATGAGCACTTGGGCACCGAGCATGTTCCCCGCGACGGACGTCAGAGCGGCACGGCGCCCCTGCGCCAGCGCCCGGCCGATCACGAACAGCACGCTCGGTCCGGGTATCACGATGACCAGGAACGACATGGCCACGAAGGCGAGGATGCGGGCGCCGGACACCATGGAGCCATGTAAGCACGACGGCCCCAGCACCCCGCCTCCCCGAACCCAATGAGTCGGATCCGGCCAAAATCCGTTCCTGTTCCTTCAATCATGGGCACTCCCCCGCTTGACAACGCCTCCGACCGGGCAATTGCTAAGCGCACCGCCGAGGCCGAAGGGAATGATCCGCATGGGGATCTACGGCCAGGACTGGGCCAGTTACCAGTCGTCAACCCCGGACACCGGCGGCCTGTCGTTCGCGTTCGTCAAAGTGAGCGAGGGCCTGTCGTACATCAACCCCAAATGGGCATCCCAGCGGGACCATGCCAAGGCACACGGCCTGGTCTGGGGCGCCTACCACTACCCCCACATGGCCAACAGCCCGTCCGACGAAGCCGACTTCTTCCTCGCCCAGGTCGCCTGGCAGCCGGGTGACATCGTCGTCCTCGACTGGGAAGGCTACGACGACGCCAACAGCGGCGTCTCCAAGGCCCGCCAAGTCGCCTACCGGGACGCCTGGCTGAGCTACGTCAAATCACGGATGCCCGATCACGCGGTCGGCATGTACTGCAATCTCGACTACTGGCTGCACGTCGACACCACCTGGAACTGCGGCGACTTCCTCTGGATCGCCACCGCCGGCCGTCCCGCCGGCAGCCCCGGCATACAGGCCCCCTGGCTCTTCCACCAGTACAGCGACGACGGCGTCGACCGCGACTACTGCCATCTCCGCAGCAGAGCGGCTCTCCGGGACTGGTCACTGTCCTTCCAGCAGCAGCCCGCACCCCCCACCCCTCGCTACGCGGAGGACGACATGCTCGCGTACCTGCCCCCGATCCCCGCGAACACGACCGTCGACATACCGGTCGAACCCGCGGGGACCCTGGCCTCCCCCCAAGGTGGCACCAACAAGGGCCCGTTGTGGCTCTGTCTGGCTCCGCAGGGCGCCGACGGCCAGGTGGTCACCACCCTCCACCACGAAAGAGGCGACTGGGACGCCCCCGCCGCGGCTGTCACCGTGTCCCTCACCGGCAGCAAGCTCGTCCTGCAGCTCCCGGCCGGTGCGAACGTGGACAAGGTCCGGATCCACTCCACGGCCCCGCTGCTCGGCTACATCACCGGGCGCCAGGTCGCCTGAGCACGTGTTCCACCCCGGTCGCCGCCACCGCGGACACGCCGTCTAGGGTGCGGGCATGAGCTCAGACAGCTACCTCTCCGGCCTGTTCTCGCTCGACGGCCGGGTCGCCGTGGTGACGGGCGGCAGCTCCGGCATCGGCCGGGCCATCGCCGGGGCGCTCGCGCGTGCGGGGGCGAGCGTGGTGATCGTGGCGCGCAAGGAGCCGGACCTCGTCGCCACGGTCGAGGAGTTGACGGCGGACGGCTGCCGGGCGGCCTGGGTGAGCGCCGACCTGGGCACCCGCGAAGGGGTGCGCGCGGCGGCGGAGCAGGCGGCCGCGGTGTTCGGCGAGCCCGACATTCTCGTCAACAGCGCCGGGATCAACCTGCGGCCGCCGATGGACGAGCTGAGCGACGAGGTGTGGGACACCACGATGGCGGTGAACCTGGAGGCACCGTTCCTGCTGGGCCGACGCTTCGGACCCGGCATGGCCGAGCGGGGCTTCGGGCGCATCATCCACATCACCTCCCAGCAGGCGCACCGGGCGTTCGTCCAGAGCGGCGCCTACGGAGTCTCCAAGGGAGCACTGGAGTCACTGGCCCGCTCCCAGGCCGAGGCGTGGTCGTCGCACGGCGTCACCTGCAACACGCTGGTGCCCGGCTTCGTCATGACCCCGCTCAACGAGCGGCTGTCGTCCGACCCGGAGAAGGTGGCGGCGCTGGCCGCACGCACCCTGGTCGGACGCAACGGCCTGGCCGAGGACTTCGCGGGAGCGGCGGTGTTCCTGGCCAGCGGCGCATCCGGCTACGTCACCGGTCAGTCGATCTTCGTCGACGGCGGGTTCTCCGTCCACTGAGGCCGGACGAGCAGGTGCCCCTGGGCACCCTCACCCGCGGTGGATCTCTTGGCGCAGACGAATGCCCCGGTCCGGAGGGACCGGGGCACTGATGCAAGGGCTCCACGCCGAGCGCCGGGATGCTGCGCCCGTGCTCAACCGATCGGGAGCTCCCAGCGCTGGTTGTTGCCCCCGTTGTACTCCCACATCTGGGCCCGGGAACCGTTCTCGGTGCTGAAGTCGTTGATCTCCATCACCTGGTTGTTGGGGGTAGCGCCGGCGTAGAAGACAATTTCCTTCTGGTCGTCCTCGCCCAGTTGGGCCACCCACCACGACTGGTTGAGACCGCCATTGCAGTCCCACTGGATGAGCTGGGATCCATCGCCGATGTCCCCGCCAGGGGCGTCCAGGCACTTTCCGGAGTTCGCGTTGACGACAACCTTGCGCTTGGATCCGTCCGGAGCGTTCCGGATGAACCACCTCTGGTTGGCGCCACTGTGGCAAGACCACTGCCGGACGGCGGCGCCGTTGTCCTTGCTCCAGTCCGCCACTTCCAAGCACTGATGGCTGTACTTGTTCTGGATGACCACACGCTCAGTCGGAACGGCCGACGCGGGTGCGATCTGAACCGTCGCCATCAACGCGCCGGCCATCCCGAGAACGGTGGCTGCTCTCTTCACAGGCACATGCATGATTCCCCCAATTACACAGTCTCTGTAGGCCGTCCTGCCCCGTTGGAGCGGTGGCTCGCGGACACTATAGACGGACCTTGATCATTTAGCACCGGCTCGGCATCGACCCGGGCAACAAGAGCCCGGGCCGCAAGCGGACCGTCGCCACCGACGCGCCCGGCCCGGTCGTCGCCGCCGTCGCAGCCGCAGCCGCAGCCGCAGCCGCAGCTAGGCCGCCATACCGCTCACCAGGTTGAACTCGACCGGACCGCCCATGGTCTCGATGCGCCAGATCGCCAGCTCCTGATAGGCGGCCGACTCGTACCAGCCACGGGACGCGTCCTCGGACGGAAATTCCAGGATCGCCGTCCGGGTCAACTTTCCGGTGCCCTCAAGTCGTTGCGGCTGCCCGAAGGCCAACAGCCGCCCCTGGTAGGGCTCCAGGGTCGCGCCGACGTTGGCCAGGTAGGGCGCAAGGGCGCTGTCCGGGGTGTCGTCGGTGCGGGTGATGATCACGTAGTGCAGAGGCATGAGCCAACCCTTCAATGACGAATCTTTTGACGTCGAAGTGATCGTCGAGGCTCACGCTATGCCGCTCCGGCGTCGACGTCAAACAGTTCGACATCGAAGCTTCCTGCTAGGTTGGCATCATGAACGACGCGGTGGACGAAATCATCGGGCGGTGGGGCGCTGTCCGGCCCGACCTCGACACCTCCCCGATCGGCGTGGTGGTCAGGATCTTCCGCGCCTCCCGCCTGCTCGAACAAGGCATCAAGGGCTACTTCGAGGCCCACGGCCTGGAGTCATGGGAGTACGACGTACTCTCGACCCTGCTGCGGGCCGGCGACAGCAGCACCCTGCGGATGGGCGACCTGGCCGGAGCGGCGATGGTCAGCCCCGGTGCGCTGACCAACCGGATCGACCGCCTCGCCGCCAAGGGACTGGTCACCCGCGCCACCGACCCCGACAACCGCCGCCTCGTCCGCGTCACCCTCACCACGGAAGGGCGCCGCCTGGCCGACGGCCTCATCGAGGGTCACATCGCCAACGAACTCAGCCTCATCGGGGGGCTTACCCTGGACGAACAAGCCCTTCTCGGCACCTTGTTGCGCAAGCTCCTGCTGTCCCTCGACGACCGGCCCTGACTTCTCCGTCCACTGAGCCACACGTACGGACACGGGTGTTCAACCGAGCGGCACCTTCGCAAAGCGCTCCCACTCGTACATGCGGTGGTCCCGGTTGAGCACGATCAGCTCGACACTGTCGATGCGGGCTCGTGCCGGCTCGGCGTCGACGCGGGCAAGCGCTTCGGATACCGGTGCCACAGGTCCCTTTGAGTTGCTGTACGCGATGGAGACATGGGGGGCGAAGCCGTCGGCAGCCTCGGGCACTTGGTGCCACACGTCCGCGATGGCGGCGCGGATCGCCGTCCGGACATCGACCGGTAGCCGGCTCGGCGATGCCCCCCACCGGATGGCCTCGGGCGTGATGTCAGGCCGGTCAAGGATAAGTTGGAAGGCGGGCACGGCGCTCAGGCGCGCGGTGGCTGCGTCGACGATGGCTCGTGCCTCCTTCTCCGCAATCTCGTCCACGAAGCCGAGGCCCTGCATAGTGAGGTGCAGCCACCGGTCCGGCACCAGATCGAGGCCCTGCACGTCGGCCAGACCTTGACGGTAGGTCTCGGCGAGCCGATGAACGTCCGTAGCGTCCTGGAACGTGAAGTGCCAGGTGTAGAACCGTCGCCCTGGCCGCCAACCCGGCCTCCACCACCAGTGGTCGGCCATGGTCGCTGGTTGAGTACTCATGGCCCGCCATCCAATCAGCCGGAGCCGCAGCCTGGCGAGAGGGCGAGATGTTGCGGTGCCGTCGTCTCACACCATGCATCGATCTCTTCCCGAAGCCGTACAGCCGATCGCGCTCGGGGGTGGCAGGAGTGGACCACTGTGGTCGCCAGCTCCCGCATACGGCGCATGACCGGTTCGAGCCGGTGTTCCGGTGCAAGCGACAGCACGGGGGCAACGGCATCCGCCGTGCCGTCGGGCGAGTCCAGCAGCAGGAAGGCAGAGGCGCGTGCGATGTGGATCTGGGCGCTGGTGCCGTAGGAGTGAGCCGGCTGACTCCTCAGTGCGTTATCAGCTTCTTCCAGGGCGCGGTGGGCGTCACCAGCCCGAGTGAACACTGCGGCTGCATAGTTGGCTCGCCGGGCTTCCGGACAGGAGAACAGGCCGCCGATCTCGTCTTCACCTCTGATGTGATCACGTGCGTCGTTGGCGCGGGCGAGTGCACTGCGGGCTTCGTCGGTCGACCCGAGTTCCGCCCAGGCATCCGCCTCCTGGGAGGCCAGGAGCACGGCCACGGTGCCCTGTGGGCGGCAGGCACTGCCGCGTTGGGCGTAGCCGATGGCGTCGCGGAGTCGACCGTCCCAGAAGGCGATCTTCGACCGCGTGGAGAGCACCCAAGCGCTCAGCTCCGCGTGCCCTGCCAGTTCGGCGCACAGCCACGCGGTGCGTCCATGGGTCTCGGCGTCGCGGAGTTGGCCGAGGTCGCTGGACATCCAGGCCAGCAGGGTACAGAGGTACCCGGCCACCACATAGAGGTCACAGGCCTGTCGGGGATGCTGTCGTCCTTGGAGCAGGTCGAATGTACGGTCGCGGAGTTTTCGGGTCTGGATGAAGACGTGTGCCGGATGTCCGGTGAGGTAGTCCTCGGAGAGGGTGCGGGCATCCGCCATGAGCTGCTCGATGGCAATGTCGCCGACATTTGTCGCCTCGGCCCACGTTGCCCAGTTCGCGGACTCCTCCGCTGCAGCGTGGAGGAGTTGGGTGCCGACCGGCTCCAGGCGCAGTGCCGGCTCCGGATCCGGGGTGCCGGCCGCTGTTGACCGCGCCGTCGCCCGGGTGAGGACCAGGCGCTCCGTTTCGGGCATCGCCCTGCGATCGTCGAGGTCGAGGAGCTGGTCGATGCTGCACTCGTACATCTCGCTCAGGGCAGCCAGGACGGCGATGGTGGGCCGTCGCCCGGACGGGCCTGGCCACTTCTCCCACTTGCCCACCAGGCTGGCATCGGCTGCAACTACCCCACTGCTACCGGAACCCGCTTCGTTGATGCGGTCGGCGGTTTCCTGCAACGTCCAGCCGAAGGCGTGCCGCCAGGCTTCACGAGGCCTGAAGGCGAAGCGAGCACGCATCTCGGATGCGATCTCCGCCCGAGGGCATCCGACGACCGTCATCTCCTGACGAAGTCGGTCACGCTCGGGCTTGGATCCGGTGCTGGAGCGGGGAAGCATAGGCGTCCTCGTGGCGTGATGGATGCCCACACGGTAGCCGCCGCCCTGCCGCTAAATGCCCGACTCGGGGCAGAGCGACTGTCGTTGTGGGCCCATTCCGTGGCCAAAGGCGTGCCTAGCCCCAGGTCAGTGGCATGTCGGGCTGTCCAGGGTTTTTGGACTCCGCTGCCCGTGACGCGTACGACGCGAGTTGAAACGGTGGTGGGGTGCAAGAGAGGCCCATTCAGGCCTCGGTTGCATGAACCCGAGAGGTGTACGCGCTGCGCATGCCCCTGCCACCAGTCGACCAACAAAGGCATTCAGGTGACGTATCCGGCCCATCCCCTTGATCCCCGTCCGTCCTGCGACGCGGTCCGCTGGCTCGTCTCTCGGGAACTGCGCCCGAGCGATGCCCGCGAGTCATGGGCGAGAGGCCTGACCGCCACACTCAAGGTCGGCCTGCACTTCGACGTCGTCCAACTCCCTTCCGGGATCGTGGAACGAGGCATCCACGGCATCAGGGACCGGGACGGCATCGAGAACCACTTCCATGCGGTCGGCATCACCAGCGCCGTCATCGCTTCCCGCTCACAAACCGCCTACAGCCTGCTCGTGCCACCAGGCACTTCCCAGAACTGGAAGGAACCAGGCACCAAGTGCATCGGCATCGACCACCCCGTCAACTACCTCGGTGTGCCGGTCCCCACCCGCAGGGAACCACCAGGCGCGTACTGGCTCCTGCCCCCACCGGAAGACGACCGCATACTGTGCGACCCGGCGAAGATCCGCACGCTCACCGGCAAGGCCCGAGAGCGCCAAGGCCGGACGGGATGACCAGGTTCTGTTCGTGGTGCAAGGAGCCCGTGCCCAAAGCCACAGCAATCGACATCGTCGAAGGCGACCAAGTGGCCCACGCCGTCTACGCGTGCCCCGACTGCATGGCCAGGTACCAGCTCGTACCGCTCCGCGGCCACGCGCTCACGCCCCGAGCGGATCGATGACGCCGGTCCACACACCAGAAACGTCAGTGCCCCGGCCCCTCCGGACCGGGGCACTGAACTTCAACATGAGGTGCAAACTACTGTGCAGCAGCCTTCGGCCCCGATGCTGAGCTGGTAACCGGGTACACGCGCGGATCGGCAATGTAGACACTGAACCAGTCGTTGGTGAGGGTGCGGAAGCCGGCCGGGGTGCAGCCGGTCAGCAGACGGAAGTCGCGGTTGAGGTGGGACTGGTCGGTGTAACCGCACGTCGCCGCGGCTTCGGCCCAGGAGGGCGGGCGAGTTCTGCGCATGAGGGACATGACGCGCTGCAGCCGGGTTATGCGGGCCACGGTCTTGGGAGACAGCCCGACCTCCTGGCGGAAGCGGACGTTCAAGTGCTGGCGGGACCATCCCACTTCGTCCGCCAGCACGCTGATCGGCCCGGCCGCTGTGCCAGTCAGCCGTCTCCAGGCCTGGTGGACCTGGGGCGGTAGTTCCGGCCCCGCAGCGATACGAGCCAGCAGGAAATCATCGAGGATCCGGAACCGGGCAGGCCAGCCTGGGGCCTCGGCGAGCTGTTCGGTGAGCCGTCGGCCATCCGGGCCCAGGAGATCGGTGAAGTGCACGCTTCTGCGGGCCAGTTCCCACAGGGGGAAGCCGAACAGCGCGCGGGCTCCCAGAGGTGTGAGGAGCGCCACCAAACCGTACTCCCGTCCGGACTGCCGGATGAAGAGGGGATGGTCGCTCAGCCCGGATACCGGGGAGAGCGGGAGGCTCTGTTGCAGCCCCGGGGTGTCGGTAACGAGATGCCGGACCGGCGGCTCGAAATCGATGAGGAGCATCACCGCTGCCAGCGCCGTCACGCGTCGCACCTGTGGCTGGGCGAGCGAGAAGCTCTGCCCCGTATACCCCAGAACATGGCCGGCCAGCATGGGGTGCGGGGCGCGGAAGGCCAGTTCGGCCGAGTGAGCCTCCTGTATGACGGTCACGGCCGCCTGGTCGTCCATGCAGTCGCTCCTTTCGGAAGCGCATCGCACCGGCTGCCAGAGCAGAGCTTACTTTTTTCCAATCCTTCTGCCAGAGGCGCTGGTTAGGTTGGTCGTGCGCGTCGCCTCTGCCGGGCGTACGGGCCCGTCGTGGACCACCTCCTCGGGGGAGAGGTGGTCCACGCGGATCGGTTTGACCGTCCAGGCCGACGAGGCCTAGGCCCGCACAGCCGAAAGGTCGGTGCCCTGGCCACTTCTGACCAGGGCACCGACCTGTACGTAAAGACGCTGACTACTGCGCAGCAGCCGCCTTCGGCGGCTCCGGCGTCGCGTGCGGGGTGCACGTCACGTCCTTGCCGTCCGTCTTGCCGGTGAGGAGGTAGGCGTCGACGCGGTCGTTGATGCAGGGGTTGACCAGGCCCGTCACGCCGTGCGAACCCGCGCCCTGCTCCGTGATCAGCTCCGAGCCGCGGAAGCGCTTGTGGAGCTCGACCGCGCCGGCGTACGGCGTGGCGGCGTCACGGGTGGACTGGACGATGAGGGTCTTGGGCAGGCCCTTGTGGGTCGCGACCTCGACCGGGTTCTGCTGCGGCGTCTTCCAGGTGGCGCAGGGCAGGTTCATCCAGGCGTTGGACCAGGTCATGAACGGAGCCTTGCGGTCGACGCGGGTGTTGTCCCGGTCCCACCTGGTCCAGCTGGTGGGCCACTTGGCGTCGGCGCACTCGACGGCCGTGTAGACGGCGTTGCTGTTCTCGGAGGCGATGTTGCCCGCGGTGTCGGCCAGGTGCGGGCCGGCCGCCTCGACGAGGGCCTTCTCGTCGCCCGCGCGGTACTTCTGCCAGTTCTGGGCGACCGGGACCCACGAGGAGTCGTAGTACGCCGCGCTCTGGAAGTAGTTGATCAGCTCGGCCGGGCCGACGACCCCGCCGATGGGGTTCTTCTTGGCGGTGGCCCGGAGCTTCAGCCACTCCTGCTGGACCTTCTCCGCCGTGTCGCCGATGTGGAAGACGGAGTCGTGCTTGGCGACCCAGGTCTCCCAGTCCTTGAAGCGGCCCTCGAAGGCGACGTCCTGCTCCAGGTTGGCCTGGTACCAGATGTTGTCCTGCGCCGGGTTGACGACGCTGTCGACTATGAGGCGGCGGACGTGCGACGGGAAGAGGGTGCCGTAGACGGCGCCGATGTACGTGCCGTAGGAGACGCCCAGGTAGTTGAGCTTCTTCTCGCCGAGGGCGGCCCGGACGACGTCGATGTCGCGGACGGTGTTCGGCGTGGTGAGGTACGGCAGGAGGTCACCGCTGCGCTCGTAGCAGCCGTCCGCGTACTCCTTGGCGAGCTTGCGCTGGGCGCGCTTGTCGGCCTCGCTGCCCGGCACCGGGTCGGCCTTGGGGGCCTTGACCCACTGCTGCGGGTCGACGCAGGAGATGGGGGCGGAGTGGCCCACACCGCGCGGGTCGAAGCCGACGAAGTCGTAGGCCTTGGCGGTCTTGGCCCACAGGGGGCTCTTGGCCGTGATGCGGCGCGGGAACTTCATGCCCGAGCCGCCGGGGCCGCCCGGGTTGTAGACGAGGGAGCCCTGGTGCTCGCTCGCGGTGCCGGTGGCACGGGCCCGGTCCACGGCAATCTTGATGGTGCGGCCGTCGGGCTTGGCGTAGTCGACGGGCACGGTGACGAAACCGCACTCGATGGGCTTCTCCAGGCCCCAGTCGGCAGGGCATTCCTGCCACTTGATGCCGGCCTTGGCCGCGCGCTCGGCGGCGATCCGCGCGCCGTGGGCCTCGGCGGCCCCGCCCGGCACCCGGCTGTCGGCGCTGGCCGCGGGTGCGGCCAGGAAACCGGCGACGAGGGCGCCGGTCACCACGGTGCCGGCCGCACCGAATATCGCTTGACGTCTCACGTGGGACTCCCCCTGCTGGCTACGCCGCTCGGTCGACTGCGGCGTTGATCACGAAGGTCAGGGGGATCCTTTCGCTTCCCCTGCCACAAACGACAGGGTGTGCGAGCGTTCTTTACTAATCCGTAAAGATGACGTCACAAGAGATGCCACATGAGGCGCTGTTCACCGCCAACCACTCAAATCGCCTGTATCGATTCATTGATGTCCGAGAGCAGTGAATTCAGGAGTTTTCGCAGGGCCAGTGCGTCCGGCGCCACTGCGCTCACGGCCGCCGCCGGGCCCGCGAGCGGGGTGAGCACCGCCGTCGCCCCCAGCGCGCGGGGCTCGACCGGGCGGCGTTCGAAGGCCGGGTCGACGACGAGGAGTTGGCCCACGGCCCGGTGCCCGCCCAGCACCGCGGCGCCGTCCCAGCCCGGCACGCCGGGCCCGTAGGCCAGCTCCTGGTCGAAGAGCGGCCGCCCGGCGCGGCGCACCGTCAGCCGCGAGACGAGCCGGCCCGGCGGCTCGCCCGTGCGGCCGAGGACCTGCTCCTCGCGCAGCACCAGGCGGGCGCCGGGGGCGAGTTCGACCCTCGTGGCCGTCCGCAGATCGCTGCCGCGCGCGGAGATCAGCGGTTCGGGGAGCCACTGCAGGACGGCGCCGTCACCGACGCGGAGGGAGGTGTCGTACGTGGCCGGGGCACCCGTGCGGCCCGGCAGGGCGATCGTCGCGGCCGTCGTGGAGAAGCGCAGCGCGGCCCCGTCCTCGACCTCCGCGGTCAGGGTCAGCCGGTCGCCGCCGAGCGGGGCGCTCATGGCACCGACGAGCGCCACCCGCGCCTCGGGCCCGCGCACGCCCGTGCGCCGCAGGGCGAACGGGCCCTGCCCGGCGAGGACCGGCAGGGCGGTGCCGCCGCGGCCGTCCGGCGCGGCGACGATCCGGGCCGCGGCCACCACACCCCCGGTGGGCCCCGCGGTGAGCGTCGCGGTCACGCGGCCGTCCAGGCGGCGAGCTTCCCGCGCACCCAGTCCCGTACCGGCCCGATGCCGTCCTCCGTGGTGAGCGCGGTGAACGCGACGGGCAGTCCGCCCCGTTGGGCCTTGGCGTCGCGGGCCATGACCTCCAGGTCCGAGCCGACGTACGGGGCGAGGTCGGTCTTGTTGATCACGAGCAGGTCGGCGGTGGTGACGCCGGGACCGCCCTTGCGAGGGATGTCGTCGCCCCCGGCGACGTCGATGACGAAGATCTGCGCGTCGACGAGCCCCTTGGAGAAGGTGGCGGTGAGGTTGTCGCCGCCGGACTCGACCAGGACCAGGTCCAGGGGGCCGACCGTGTCCTCCAGCTCCTCGACGGCCTCCAGGTTGGCGGAGATGTCGTCGCGGATGGCGGTGTGCGGGCAGGCCCCGGTCTCGACCGCGGTGATGCGCTCGGGCGGCAGCACGGCTTCGCGCAGCAGGAACTCGGCGTCCTCGCGCGTGTAGATGTCGTTGGTGACGACGGCTATCGACAACTCGTCGCGCAGGGCCCGGCACAGCGCGGCGACGGTCGCGGTCTTGCCGGAGCCGACGGGCCCGCCGAGCCCGATCCGCAGCGCCCGGCGCGTGCCGTCGGGGCGCAGCGGGGTCGCTGCGCTGTACGTGTGGCGGTGGGGGTAGGCGCCGTCTGAGTGGTCGAGGTGCACGGGATCCCTCCGGTCGGGTTCGGGTTCGGGTTACGAGGCGAAGAGGCGTACGGGCCAGCCCGCGTGCTGCTCCGCGGTGATGTCGAGCAGCGGGGCGGAGCCCGCGGGGAGGACGTCGATGCCCTCGTACCCGGCGCGAACGGCGGCCTCGGTGGCCCGGGTTGCGACCTCGTCGAGCTCGGGCGCGAGCCGGGCCAGGACGGCGGTGGCCTCGAAGGGGTCGAGGCCGAGCAGTCGTACGACCGCGGTGGCCGGGCCGTTCATCGCCTCGTACCCGGCGGCGTACGCGGCGTCGGACGGCCCGAGCCCGGCGGCCCGGGCGGCTGCGCCGAGCACGACCGGCTGGTGGACGCCGCGCGGCCGGGCCGCTGCGAGGGCGTCCAGTGCGTCGCAGGGCCAGGCGGCCCGGGCGGCCCGCATCATCTGGCGCCCGAGCCGGCGGGCTGCTGCGCGCAGGGCGGCCGAGGGGGTGCGGGCGTCGGCGGCTTCGTCGAGGGCGAGGGGGTCCGCTCCCGCGGCGGCGGCACCGGCAATGCCTGCGGCAGCCAGTCCGGCGGTCCATAGCCGACCACGGCAGAACGCCTCCAACGACGGCGCGTCCGTCAACCGGCCGGCCTTGACGGCGGCTTCGGCTCCGCCGGAGTGGGCGTGGCCGCCGGCGGGGAAGCGGCCGTCGGCGAGGATGAGCAGGGCGGCGCGGGTCGTCTGTGGCTGGTCGCGCCCACGCGGCGGAGCCGCATATGTGTCTGCCTCGCGCCCCTTACGGGGCGCGATGCCTGAAGTCCCCATCAGAACAGGAAGTACCTTTGCGCCATCGGCAGTTCCGCTGCCGGCTGCGGATCCACCGGATCCCCGTCGATCGTGACCGTGAACGTGTCCGGGTCCACCTCCACCCGTGGGCGCGCGTCGTTGTTGCGCATGTCCGCCTTGGTCACGCCCCGCGTGCTCCGGATCGGCACGAATCGTTTTCCCAGCCCCAGTCGTTCCGGCAGGCCGTCGTCGAGGGCCCACTGGGTGACGAAGTTCAGGGAGTTGGCGGCCGGGGCGCGGCCCATGGCGCCGAACATCGGGCGGGGCAGGATCGGTTGCGGTGTGGGAATGGAGGCGTTCGCGTCGCCCATCTGCGCGTACGCGATCTGGCCGCCCTTGACGACCAGCTGTGGCCGGACGCCGAAGAACGCCGGTTCCCACAGCACCAGATCGGCGAGCTTGCCCGCCTCCACGGAGCCGATCTCGTGGTCGAGGCCCTGGGCCACCGCGGGGTTGATGGTGTATTTGGCGACATAGCGCCGCGCGCGCACATTGTCCGCCGGGCCGTCCCCCGGCAGCGCCCCGCGCCGCCGCTTCATCACGTGGGCGGTCTGCCACGTGCGCAGCACGACCTCGCCGATGCGGCCCATGGCCTGGGAGTCGGAGGAGATGATCGAGATGGCGCCGAGGTCGTGCAGCACGTCCTCGGCGGCGATCGTGCCGGGGCGAATGCGGGACTCGGCGAAGGCGAGGTCCTCCGGCACGGCGGGGTTGAGGTGGTGGCAGACCATCAGCATGTCGAGGTGTTCCTCGACGGTGTTGACGGTGTGCGGCCGGGTGGGGTTGGTCGAGCTGGGCAGGACGTTGGCCTCGGAGACGACCGTGATGATGTCGGGTGCGTGCCCGCCGCCCGCGCCCTCGGTGTGGTACGCGTGGATGGAGCGGCCCGCGATGGCGGCGAGGGTGTCGCCGACGAAGCCCGCCTCGTTGAGGGTGTCGGTGTGGATGGCGAGCTGGGCGCCGCTCTCCTCGCACACGTGCAGGCAGGCGTCGATGACGGCCGGGGTGGCCCCCCAGTCCTCGTGGATCTTGAATCCGACGGCGCCGCCGCGCAGTTGGGCGCGCATCGCGTCGTAGGAGACGGTGTTGCCCTTGCCGAGCAGGCCGATGTTGACGGGGTAGGCCTCCAGCGCGTCGAACATCCGGGCAAGGTGCCAGGAGCCGGGGGTGATGGTGGTGGCCTTGCTGCCCTCGGCCGGGCCGGTGCCGCCGCCGACGAGGGTGGTGACGCCGGAGGCGAGCGCCTCCTCGGCGGCCTGCGGGCAGATGAAGTGGACGTGGGCGTCAATGGCTCCGGCCGTCAGGATCCTGCCGTTGCCGGCAATGATCTCGGTCTCGGGGCCGATGACGAGGTCGGGATGGACGCCGTCCATGGTGTCGGGGTTGCCGGCCTTGCCGATGCCGGTGATCCGCCCGTCGCGGATGCCGACATCGGCCTTGACGACGCCCCAGTGGTCGAGGACGACCGCGCCCGTGATCACGGTGTCCGGGGCGCCCTCGGCGCGGGTGGTGCGGGACTGGCCCATGGACTCGCGGACGACCTTGCCGCCGCCGAAGACCGTCTCGTCCCCGGCGTGGCCGGGACCGCCGGAGCGGTCCTCCTCGATCTCGACGAACAGGTCGGTGTCGGCGAGCCGGATCCGGTCGCCGACGGTGGGCCCGTAGAGCGCGGCGTAGACGGAGCGCGGGAGTTCCGGGAGGGCGGGGTCGGACAGTTCAGTCATCGAGTGGTCCCCCGCACTCGCCGCGCAGTCCGGTCACGATGCGTTTGCCGCCGATGGGGACGAGGCCGACCTCGACGGGGATGCCGGGCTCGAAGCGGACGGCCGTGCCGGCGGCGATGTCCAGCCGCTTGCCGCGGGCGGCGGTCCGGTCGAACGCCAGGCCCGGGTTGGCCTCGGCGAAGTGGTAGTGGGAGCCGACCTGGACGGGCCGGTCGGCGGTGTTGAGCACGGTCAGCCGGGTGCGGTGCAGGCCCTCGTTGAGCCGCACCGGGCCTTCGGCGTACAGGATTTCTCCGGGTATCACGGCACTTCCCCCTGTCACGCGATGGGCTCGTGGACGGTGACGAGCTTCGTCCCGTCCGGGAAGGTGGCCTCGACCTGGACGTCGGGGATCATCTCGGGTATGCCCTCCATCACCTCGTCACGGGTGACGACCTTGCGTCCGGAGGACATGAGTTCGGCGACCGTGCGCCCGTCGCGGGCGCCTTCGAGGATGTGGGCCGTGATGAGCGCCACGGCTTCGGGGTGGTTCAGGAGCACCCCGCGTGCCCTGCGCTTCTCGGCGACATCCGCGGCCACGTGGAGGAGCAGGCGTTCCTGCTCGTGCGGGGTCAGTTGCATGTATCCCACCTCAACACAGCGGTGACCTGGGGCCCTTCCCCCGGGAACCGGGAATTGCAGATTAGGGCGCAAGCTTTTCCGCTGCGTTAACTGACGCTTTGCCAGGCCGTGGCAGACGCTCCCGGAGGGCAGCCCCGGGGGTCAGCTCCGGGGGCCGCCGCGGCCCGGGTCGCGGTGCTCGGCGGCGATGCCGAAGCGGCCGCGTTCGCCCGCGGCGGACGACAGCGGGCGCACGGTGGAGACCGTGCTGATCACCTGCTCCTCGGCGGCGGCCCCGGGGGCGTCCTCCGCGAGGCGCTCGCTCTCCTCGAGCCGTTCCAGGTCGGCGGCGGACACCAGGGCGACGAGCGGCTTCCCGTGGCGCGTGACGACCACCCGCTCCCCGGCGTAGACAACGCGGTTGATCAGCTCCGCCAGCTCGGCTCGGGCTTGCGTCACAGGAATCTCGTAGGCCATGACCCCATTCTAACGAGGTGTACGTCCTGTACATTTTTCACAGACGCGAGGGCCCGCCCGGGCCCGGCCCATGGGAGGTATGCCATGCATCGACCCACGACAGCCCGCTATGTCCTGCCGGAGTTCACGGAGCGGACGAGCGACGGCACGCGGACGCTCGACCCTTACTCCAAGCTGCTCTCCGAGCGGATCGTCATGCTCGGCACGCCGGTCGACGACACGGCGGCCAACGACGTGATCGCACAGCTCACGCACCTCGAACACGCGGCGCCCGAGCGCAGCATCTCCCTGTACATCAACTCGCCCGGCGGCTCCTTCCCCGCCATGTGCGCCGTCTACGACACGATGCGCTTCATCGGCTGCGACATCGAGACCGTCTGCCTCGGCCAGGCCGGCCCGGTCGCGGCCGTGCTGTGCGCGGCCGGCACCCCGGGGCTGCGGCTGGCGCTGCCGCACGCCCGGTTCGTCCTCCACGAGCCCGAACTCCCCGAGCCCGTCCGGGGACAGCCCTCCGATCTGGCCCTCCACGCCGAGGAGGTGCAGCGCCACCGTGACAACCTGGTGGGGATGCTGGTGCGGCACACCGGGCGGAGCGAGGAGCGGATCCGGCGGGACCTCGACCGCATGACCGTCTTCGACGCCGCTGGCGCCGTGGCCTACGGCCTGGCCGACCACGTCGTCGTGAACCGCGACCGGCAGTCCGCGCAGCCCGGGGCCAGGTGAGGCGGATGTGGCCGCCGGAACTGCCGCCGCTGCCCGCGCTCACCCGGGCCGAGGGCGACGTCGTGGACCGTTATCTGGAAGTACTGGATCTCCTCGGCCGGATCAATCCATCGCGCACGCGCCACACGTACGGCGGGCTACGAGCCGCGCAGACGCTCGTGGTCGCGGCCACCGGACTGCGGGACGCTCTCGCCCTGATGTACGAACGGGGCGAACGCGAGGTGCATTCGGGCACGCTGGCGCGGGCGTTGCGGGTCCTGGACGGTGAACGTCGGGCACAGAAAGTGATGTTGCCGCCTTCGGAGGCGAGCGGATGAGCGAAAACCTTCAGGACCCCATTTCCCGCCGACGGCGTAGGGAACCGTAGACGGGCGGCGGTGATCATTCCGATCACCGCGCGCACGTCGCGCTCGCGGGCGGAATCACGCTGCAGGTGGCGGTCTCAGCACGGAATTCCCGCCATGGTCAAACCGCCCTGCGTCCACCGGAATTGCCCAGAGGTGACGAGGCTCACATAGCACGGTTTCCGCTCGGCGTGGCCGTCACCTCTGCGTCAAGATCCCTCCGACGACAAGACCCCGCCACCACGGCGGGGCGGTCCGGGCGGACGCCGAACCCTGCCGCCGCCCGGGCGACCGGTCGACACGAGTGCACCGGCAGGGATGGAGGACCCGAGCACGACGGGACGGCGGGACCGTCCCTTGGGGTGAAGCCGCCCAGGCGGCCGGGCATTCTTCGCCTGCCCGAACCCGACAGGTCATCCTTCACAGGCGGCTGACGAAGGGTTTGGCATGGGCGCGCACAAACGTCCTTCAAGGCTGTCGAGGGGTAAAACCGCATCGGCCCTGACCCTCGCCGCAGTCGGAGCCACGATGTTCCTGCCTGGCGGCGTCAACAAGGCCGACGCCTCGACCATCTCCGACCGGGCTCTGCAGATCGCCGAGTCCAAGGCCGGCGCCCCCTACCAGTGGGGCGCGACGGGACCGTACCGCTTCGACTGCTCGGGGCTGACCCTCTACTCCTTCAAACACGCCGGCAAACAGCTGCCGCGCACCGCAGAGGACCAGTACAACCGCACGGAGCACATCCCCGCCTCGGTCCGTGAGCCCGGGGACCTGGTCTTCTTCCACCACGGCGGCTACGTCTACCACGTGGGCATCTACGTCGGGGGCGGCAGGATCCTGCACGCCCCCCACACCGGCTCGGTGGTCCGCCTCGAACACATCTGGACCAGGAACGTCTGGTACGGACGCGTCGACGACTGAGAACGGCGGCTGAGAACGGCGGCACTCCGGGGCGCGCACCGCGGGCGCGCCCCGGACGCACGGATCACACGCGTCGTCCGGCTCAGGCGGCGGAATCCGTCCACGGCAGGCGGATCCACACCGTCTTGCCCCCGTCGGGGGTGGGGGTGACGGAGAGCCCGCCGCCGCGCTCCAGGGTGAGGGCGCGGACGATGACCATGCCCCGGCCGCTGTCCTGCTGAACGGCCGCGGGCAGCCGCCGGGGGTGGCGCGGGTGACTGTCCGTGACGCCGATGCGCAGCTGCTCCTCCCGCTCCAGCCGGACCTCCACCGTGAAGGTGGGCGACTGGCCCCGGGTGTGCTGCACGGCGTTGGTGACGAGTTCGGAGACGATCAGCCGCACCGCATAGGCGGCGTCGGAGCCGTCCGGGAGGCCCCATTCCGCGAGCACGTCCGCGACATAGCGGCGGGCCGTGGAGACCGAGGCCGGGGCGCTCGGCAGAGTGACGGTTGCTTCCTGGTGGTCTGCCATGGCGCTGTCCCTTTCCCACCGGGACGGACTCCGACCGCATTGCGCAGGGAAGTCGGGAACGGAACCGGCGGCTCTGCGTGACAGCCTGCCACTGATAACCGCCGGGATGGGAGCGATCCACCGGGATATGCATATATCTGTCGCTCGAAGCGGTGAACTCTGCTACGGGAGACCGGATTTGGAACCACACTGGTCCCGTGACTCCGGCATGTGAAGGAAGAGCCCAGTCGACCGTGGCGTGAAGGTCTCACCACGGCCGGGCGCGGGGAGGATGGCCGAATGCGATACGGACCCGCGGTGCGCCGCCGCAAACTCGGTGCCGAGCTGCGCCGTCAGCGCGAACTGACGGGGATGACCAGCCGGGAGGCCGCGGGAGCGGTCGGCTGGCACCAGTCGAAGGTGAGCCGGATCGAGACGGGCAGCAGTGGCGTGAAGCCGTCGGACGTGGCCCGGCTGCTGGACGCCTACCGCGTCTCGGACCCCGAACTGCGGGCGCTGCTGGGGGCGCTGTGCGGTGCGGGGTCCACGGATGCGGCCGGGGCCCGGCGCGGCTGGTGGTACGCCTACCGCGACCGGCTGCCGGCGGCCTATCTCGACTTCATCAGCCTGGAGTCGGAGGCCTCCAGGGCGCGCACCCTGGAGACCACGGTGGTGCCGGGGCTGCTGCAGACCGCGGCCTACGCACGGGCCGTGACCATGGCGGCGCTCGGCGATCCCCCGGAGCAGCGCGTGGCGGAGCTGGTACAGGTGCGGCTGGCGCGGCAGTCGGTGCTGCGCGGGGAGAAACCGCTGGAGTTGTGCGCGGTGCTCGACGAGGCGGTGCTGCGGCACGAGGTCGGCGGACCGGAGGTCATGGCGGAGCAGTTGCAGCAGTTGCTGCGCACGGGTTCGCTTCCGCATGTGCGCCTGCATGTGCTGCCGTTCGCCCGGGCCAACCATATCGGCATCACCGGGCCTTTCGTTATCTTCTCATTCCCGCGCATTGCCGATCTGGACGTGGTGGTTCTGGACCACTTGACGAGTAGCCTCTATCTGGAGCGGAAAGAAGACCTCCGGGCGTACGGCTCCGCCTTCACCACACTCCGGGCGCACGCCCTCTCGCACGAGAACTCGTTGGATTTCATCGCCGGGATCGCCGGGAACGGCGCCGGCGGGTGAGGAGTTCAACATGTCCGCAATGCCGCGGATCACTCCCTCTCATGCGCCACTTTCGACTCGCTGCCCTTCACACCCTTCGGACTGGCACCGCAGCAGCTACAGCACCGGAATGAACAACTGCGTCGAAACCGCCACGATCGGGCCGGGGCTCCTCGCCGTGCGCGATGCGCAGCGGACGACGGGCCCCGCCCTGCTGTTCACCCCCGCCGCCTGGACCCGCTTCGTCTCGGGCCTGAACGGCGGGGCTCTCTTCGAACTCTGAGCACTGCCAAGGGGGTTCAGACCGCCGGAGCGGTCCGTACGACCGTTCCGGCCGCCCGGGCGACCTCCGCGTCCGACAGATCCCCCCGGGCGGTCAGCCGCAGCCGCGAGATGCCGTCGGGCACGGACGGCGGCCGGAAACACCCGACCGCGAGCCCGGCCTCCCGGCAGTCCGCCGCCCACTGCACCGCCGCCTCCGGCGACGGCGCCTGCACCGAGACCACCGCCGCGTCCGGCCGCACCGCCCTGAGCCCGGCCTCCGTCACCCGCCGGTGGAGCTCCCGGGCCACGGCCCGGACCCGGTGCGCGCGCTCCGGCTCCCGGCGCAGCACCCCGAGGGCGGCCAGCGCGGCGCCGGCCGCCGCAGGAGCGAGGCCGGTGTCGAAGATGAAGGTGCGCGCGGTACTGACGAGGTGGGCGATGACCCGGGCCGGTCCGAGCACCGCACCCCCCTGGCTGCCCAGCGACTTCGACAGGGTGACCGTGGTGACGACGCCCGGCGCGCCCGCGAGCCCCGCCGCGTGCACCGCGCCCCGGCCGCCCTCGCCCAGGACGCCGAGCCCGTGCGCGTCGTCGACGAGCAGGGCGGCGCCGGCCTCCCGGCAGACGTCCGCGAGGGCGGGCAGCGGAGCCGCGTCACCGTCCACCGAGAAGACCGAGTCCGTGACGGCGAGGGCCCGGCCGCCGTGCGCGGCAAGGGTCTTGCGGACCGCCTCGGGGTCGGCGTGCGGGACGACCGTCTTCTCCGCGCGCGCCAGCCGACAGCCGTCGATGAGCGAGGCGTGGTTGCCCTCGTCGGAGACCAGCAGCGTGCCGCTGCCGACGGGCCCGGACAGCGCGGTGACGGCGGCCAGGTTCGCGGCGTAGCCGGAGGAGAAGACCAGCGCCGCCTCGAAGCCGCAGAACTCCGCCAGGTCCTCCTCCAGCCGGGCGTGCAGCCCGGTGCTGCCGGTCACCAGCCGGGAGCCGGTGGCGCCCGCACCCCACACCCGGGCCGCCTCCGCCGCCGCCCCGGTGACCTCGGGGTGCCGGGACAGGCCCAGGTAGTCGTTGCCCGCGAGGTCGGTGAGGGACGCACCGGCCTGCCGGGGCCGCAGGGTCCGCACCAGCCCCGCGGCCCGCAGCCGCTCGTGCTGGGCGTCGATCCAGTCGAACGGGTCCCGGTCTGCTCGGTGCATGTGCGTCCTCGGTGCCGAAGGGGGTAGCGAAGTGGGTTTGCACCGCAAGGTAGTCGCCGGGGGGCCTGTCGCGGGATGTGGTGATACACACACGTGAATCGGCCCGTCTTGTGCGATCTCTCCTTGGCCGGAACGGGTGGCGTGAGCAAGGATCTCCGCCATGGACCTGCTGAACACGCTGGTGGAGAAGGGGTTGCGGCGCGAGCTGCCGACCCGTGAAGAGGCCCTCGCCGTACTGGCGACCTCCGACGACGAGCTGCTCGATGTGGTGGCGGCGGCGGGCAGGGTGCGCCGGAAGTGGTTCGGGCGGCGGGTGAAGCTCAACTACCTCGTCAACCTCAAGTCCGGGCTCTGCCCCGAGGACTGCTCGTACTGCTCCCAGCGGCTCGGCTCCGAGACCGGGATCCTCAAGTACACCTGGCTGAAGCCCGAGGACGCCTCGAAGGCGGCGGCCGCGGGGGTGGCCGGCGGCGCCAAGCGGGTGTGCCTGGTCGCCAGCGGCCGCGGGCCGACGGACCGGGACATCGACCGGGTCTCGAAGACCATCGAGGCGATCAAGGAGCAGAACGAGGGCGTCGAGGTGTGCGCCTGCCTCGGCCTGCTCTCCGAGGGCCAGGCGGAGCGGCTGCGCGACGCGGGCGTGTACGCCTACAGCAACAACCTCAACACCTCCGAGGCGACGTACGCCGACATCACCACGACGCACACCTACGCCGACCGTGTCGACACCGTACGGAAGACGCAGGAAGCGGGCATGTCGGCCTGCTCCGGACTGATCTCCGGTATGGGCGAGACCGACGAGGACCTCGTCGACGTGGTCTTCTCGCTGCGCGAGCTGAACGTCGACTCCGTGCCGGTCAACTTCCTCATCCCCTTCGAGGGGACGCCGCTGGCCAAGGAGTGGAACCTCACCCCGCAGCGCGCGCTGCGCATCCTGGCGATGGTGCGGTTCGTGCACCCGGACGTGGAGGTGCGCCTGGCGGGCGGCCGGGAGATCCACCTGCGCTCGCTGCAGCCGCTGGCCCTGCACCTGGCCAACTCGATCTTCCTGGGCGACTACTTGACCAGCGAGGGCCAGGAGGGCAGGGCCGACCTGGCGATGATCGCGGACGCGGGCTTCGATGTGGAGGACATGGACACCACCACGCTGCCCGCCCACCGCTCCGACGCCGCGGGCTGCGGCGGCGGAAGCTGCGGGCCGTGCGGGGACGACGGCGCGGAGCCGGCGGCACAGGCGCAGGCCGCACCCGCGGCTCAGGCCGAGCCCGACGAGGCCCGCACCGACCTGGTCGCCGTGCGCCGCCGGGGCGCGGGGACGGACCTGCCGCCCAATGCCTGAGCCCCTCGCTCCCGAGCGGCTGCTGGCCCTCGACCGGCAGCACGTCTGGCACCCCTACGGCCCGATGCCGGGCCGGCAGGAGCCGCTGATCGTGGAGTCTGCGTCCGGCGTACGGCTGCGGCTGGCGCAGCCGGTGCACGGCTCGGACGAGCTGGTGGACGGGATGTCGTCGTGGTGGGCCGCCGTGCACGGCTACAACCACCCGGTGCTCAACGAGGCCGTCCAGGCGCAGTTGGGGCGGATGAGCCATGTGATGTTCGGCGGGCTCACCCACGAGCCCGCCGTGCGGCTGGCCGCCCGGCTGGTGGAGATCGCGCCCGAAGGGCTCGAGCACGTCTTCCTCTCCGACTCCGGCTCGGTGGCGGTCGAGGTCGCCGTCAAGATGTGCCTGCAGTACTGGCGTTCCGTCGGGCGGCCCGCCAAGCGGCGCCTGATGACCTGGCGCGGCGGGTACCACGGGGACACCTGGCAGCCGATGGCCGTGTGCGACCCGGACGGCGGGATGCACGAGCTGTGGTCGGGGGCGCTGCCGCGGCAGGTGTTCGCGGACGCGCCGCCTGCCGGGTTCGACGCCGGGGCCGACCCGGCGTACACGGCACACCTGCGGGAGCTGATGGAGCGTCACGCCCATGAGCTGGCCGCGGTGATCGTGGAGCCCGTGGTGCAGGGCGCGGGCGGGATGCGCTTCCACTCCCCCGCGTATCTGCAGGTGCTGCGCGAACTGTGCGACGAGCACGACGTCCTGCTGGTGTTCGACGAGATCGCCACCGGATTCGGGCGCACCGGCGCCCTGTTCGCGGCGCAGCACGCGGGGGTCACCCCCGATGCGATGTGCGTCGGCAAGGCGTTGACCGGTGGCTATCTGTCGATGGCGGCGACGCTGTGCACCCCGCGGGTGGCCGACGGCATCTCGCAGGGCGAGGTGCCGGTGCTGGCGCACGGCCCGACGTTCATGGGCAACCCGCTCGCGGCGGCGGTCGCCAACGCGTCCCTGGACCTGCTGCTGCAGCAGGACTGGCGGACGGAGGTCAAGCGCATCGAAACCGGGCTGCAGAACGGGCTCGCGGAGGCGGCCGGGCTGCCCGGGGTCCGGGACGTCCGGGTGCTCGGGGCCATCGGCGTCGTCCAGCTCGACCGCCAGGTGGACATGGCGGCGGCCACCCGTGCCGCGACGCACGAGGGCGTGTGGCTGCGGCCGTTCCGCGATCTGGTCTACACGATGCCGCCGTATGTCAGCGGTGACGACGATGTGGCGCGCATCTGCGCCGCGGTGTGCGCTGTCGCGCGGGAGGGGTGACGCGTAGTCCTTCGGCTGCGGGCCGTCCGTGGCTGGTCGCGCAGTTCCCCGCGCCCCTTCGGGGCACGGGCTGAGGAGAGGAGACATCCGATGTCGGTACTGATCGTCTCGGGGACGGGCACGGAAATCGGCAAGACGGTGACCACCGCCGCCATCGCAGCGGCAGCCCGCGCGCAGGGCAACACGGTGGCCGTGCTGAAGCCCGCGCAGACCGGCGTCGCCCCGGGCGAGCCCGGGGACGTCGCCGAGGTCGAGCGGCTGGCGGGAGCGGTGACGGGCGTCGAACTGGCCCGTTTCCCGGAGCCGTTGGCGCCCAACACGGCGGCCCGCCGGTCGGGCCGGGAACCGGTGCGGCCGGCGGAGATCGCGCAGGCGGCGGAGGAGCTCGCGAAGGACCACGACCTGGTCCTGGTCGAGGGCGCGGGCGGGCTGCTGGTGCACCTCGACGACACGGGCAGCACGCTCGCGGACGCGGCGAAACTGCTGGACGCGCCCGTGCTGGTGGTGGCCCAGGCGGGCCTCGGCACACTGAACGTCACCCAGCTCACCGCGGAGGCGCTGCGGGCGAGGGGCCTGCGCTGCGCGGGCGTCGTCATCGGCAGCTGGCCCGCCGAGCCCGGGCCGGCCGTGCACTGCAACCTCGCGGACCTCCCCGTGGTGGCGGACGCCCCGCTGGCCGGCGCCGTCCCCGAGGGGGCGGGCGGGCTGACCCCGGAGGAGTTCCGGGCGGCGGCACCGGGCTGGCTGACCCCGGAGCTGCACGGCACCTGGGACGCGGCCGCGTTCGCCGCCGCACTGCGGAACTGAAGGTTCCGGCACCGTCCGGCACATCCGTCCCTTCTTGCACAACTGCCCCGGCAGCATGGGACATTGCGGCGCGCCGACGGTGCCGAGGGTGCCGCCCGGGGGAACAATCGCGGTAGCCGTCGTTCCCCCGGGAAGGGGTTGTGCCATGCCGCTCCGCAGCACCAGAACGCCGCACGACGTCGTGCATCACCCCGTCTTCGCACGGTTCTACGGAAAGTTCAGCCCGATCATGGACGAGCGGGCCGGAATCGGTGCGCACCGGGACGAGCTGCTGGCGGGGCTCTCGGGCCGGGTGATCGAGATCGGTGCCGGGAACGGGCTCAACTTCGCCCACTATCCCGGGTCGGTCTCGGAGGTGGTGGCGATCGAACCGGAGCGCCGGCTGCGGCTGATGGCGGCCGAGGCGGCGGTCCGGGCCGGGGTGCCGGTGGACGTGGTTCCCGGGGCGGCGGAGGCGCTGCCGGTCAAGAGCGAGGCGTTCGACGCAGCGGTGGTCTCCCTGGTGCTGTGCTCGGTGCGGGACGTGCGGCGGTCGCTGGCGGAGCTGCGCCGGGTGCTGCGGCCGGGCGGCCAACTACGGTTCTTCGAGCACGGCCTGGCCGAGGGCCCGGCGCTGGCCTCCGTGCAGCGGGCGCTGGACCGCACCGTCTGGCCGCTGCTGTTCGGCGGCTGCCACACCTCGCGCGACCCGCTGGCGGCGCTCACCGAGGCGGGCTTCGAACTGGGGAGTTACCGCCGCCTGAAGGTGCCGCAGACCCGGGTGCCCACACCGTCCTCGCCCTGCTTCCTCGGCACGGCGGTGCGGCCCGCGGAGCCCGAACTGCGGCGCTGAGACCGGGCCATGATCGACACGAGGAGCCGCTGAGGTATTCTCCCCCAAGATCGGAGGCGCCCTCCGGTACGCCGGAGGGCCAAGCACTCAGGGGGAGTTCATGACGCGCCCGTTCCGTTTCGGTGTCAACATGCTCGACATCGGCACCCGCGCCGCATGGCGCGAGAAGTGCCGCAAGGCCGAGGCACTCGGCTACGACGTCGTTCTCGTGCCCGACCACCTCGGCATGCCCGCCCCGTTCCCCGCGCTCGTCGCCGCGGCCGAGGTCACCGAGCGGCCGCGGGTGGGCACGTTCGTCCTCAACGCCGGTTTCTGGAACCCCGCGCTTCTGGCCCGCGAGGCGGCCTCGACCGACCTGCTCACCGACGGCAGGCTGGAGTTGGGGCTCGGCGCGGGCTATGTGCAGGCCGAGCACGACAGCGCCGGGCTGCCCTTCGGCTCGCCCCGCGAGCGGGTCGACCACCTGGAGCGCACCCTCACCGAGGTGCGCCGGCTGCTCGGCGACCCGGAGCACGGGCCGGCGGCCGTACAGCCGCGCGTCCCGCTGCTGGCCGGGGGCAACGGCAAGCGGGTGCTGCGGATCGCCGCGCAGCACGCCGACATCATGGCGTTCACCGGCGGGGGCACCGGCCCCGACGGGCGGCCGCGGCCCCTCGCCCCCGCCGCCCTGGCGGAGAGCGTCGCCGCCTTCCGGACCTTCGAGGGCGACCGGGCCGAGCCCACCGAGCTCAACTTCCTCGTCCAGATCGTGGCGGTCGGCGGCGACCCGCGCGTCAAGGCCCGCGAGCTGATGGGCTACCGCGAGGAACTCGGCGTCGAGGACTTCCTGGACCACCCCTCCCTGCTGACCGGCTCGGTCAAGGAGATCGCCGACAGTCTCCGGGCCCACCGCAAGCACTACGGCTTCTCCTACTTCACGATCCTGGAGCCGTACCTGGAGGCCTTCGCCCCGGTGATCGAGGAGCTGCAGGGGACCTGACCGGGGCCTGACCCGCCAGGGGGCTTTGCCGATCCTTTACCATGGCGACACCCGTTCTTCTTCGTTCCGGCGAAAGGTTGTGAGCGTCCGCCCATGGGCGAGCCCCCCAGTACCGGTCCCTGCCGTCGACATCGCGCGGTCCCTCCGCCCCTGCCCGATCATGGGACGGAGGTGAACCGATGACCGAAGTGCTCCTTCTGGTGCTCGCCCTGCTGCTGACGCTCGCCTGCGCGGTGTTCGTCGCGGCGGAGTTCTCCCTCACCACCGTCGAGCGCGCCGAGCTGGAGCGGGCCGCCGAGAACGGCGAGCGCGGGGCGCAGAGCGCGATCGAGGCCGTGCGCAGCCTGACCTTCCAGCTCTCCGGGGCCCAGCTCGGCATCACCGTCACCGGCCTGGTCATCGGCATGCTCGCCAAGCCGTCCATCGCCGCCCTGCTCACCGGCCCCGTCGAGGCCCTCGGCCTGCCCGCCGCCGTGGCCTCCTCCACGGCCCTGATCCTGGCCACCGTGGTGTCCACGGTGGTGCTGATGGTCGTCGGCGAGCTCGTGCCCAAGAACTGGGCGATCGCCCGCCCGCTGCCGGTGGCGAAAAAGGTTGCGGGCCCGCAGCGCGCGTTCAGCACCGCCTTCCGCCCGCTGATCCGGCACCTGAACAACACCGCCAACCGCTTCCTGCACCGGATGGGCCTGGAGCCCGCCGAGGAGCTGGCCTCCGCGCGCGGCCCCCAGGAGCTCGTCGCGCTCGCCCGCCACTCGGCCCGGGAAGGCGCGCTGGAGAAGGACACCGCGGAGCTCTTCGTCCGCACCCTGAACCTGGCCGACCTGACCGCGGAGAACGTGATGACCCCGCGCGTCCAGGTCGTCGCCCTCGACGTGCGGGCCACCGCCGAGGACGTCGCCAACGCCACCCGCGCGACCGGCCTCTCCCGCTTCCCCGTCCACCGGGGCGGTCTGGACACCGTCGTCGGCACCGCCCACATCAAGGACGTGCTGGCGATTCCTGCCGACCGGCGCCCGCATCACCCCGTCGCCGAGCTGCTCCGCGAGCCGCTGCTGGTGCCGGAGTCCCTCACGGTGGACCGGCTGCTGGACCGGTTCTCCGCCAAGCGCAGCATGGCCGTGGTCATCGACGAGTACGGCGGCACGGCCGGCGTGGTGACGATGGAGGACATCATCGAAGAGGTCGTCGGCGAGGTCCGCGACGAGCACGATCTCCCCGAGCGCCCCGACCTGGCGATGACCGGCCGGGACGCGGAGGGCCGCAAGGTCTACGACGCGGACGGCGCCGTCCGCACCGACGACCAGCTGGAGGAGATCGGGCTGCGCGTGCCGGAGGGCCCGTACGAGACCGTCGCGGGCCTGGTCGCCACCGAGCTCGGCCGCATCCCGGCCGAGGGCGACGTGGTCCGCATCGCGGGCTGGCGCATCGACGTCACCGACGCCTCCGGGCGGCGTGCCGCCCGGGTGCGCCTGACCGCGCCCCTGCCCGGGGAGGCGGACCGATGACCTTCGTGCAGTTGCTCATCGGGCTGGCGACCCTGGCCGTCAACGCCTTCTTCGTCGGCGCCGAGTTCGCGATGATCTCGGTGCGCCGCGGCCAGATCGAACCGCTCGCCGAGGACGGCGACCGGCGGGCCCGCAGTGTGCTGTGGGGGCTGCGGCACATCTCGGCCCTGCTCGCCGCGGCACAGCTCGGCATCACCCTGTGCACGCTGGTGCTCGGCGTGGTCGCCGAACCGGCCATCGCCACCGTGCTGCACCCCCTCTTCGACGCGGTGGGCATGCCGCAGGCGCTGATCCACCCGGTGTCGTTCGTCATCGCGCTGGCCGTCGCCACGTATCTGCACATGCTGTTCGGCGAGATGGTGCCCAAGAACGTCGCCCTCGCCGAACCCGTGCGCACCGCCCTGCTGCTCGGCCCGCCGCTGGTGACGCTCGCGCGCGCCCTGCGCCCGGTGGTCTTCACCGTCAACGAGCTCGCGAACGGCGCCCTGAAGCTGCTGCGCGTCGAGCCCAAGGACGAGGTGGCGGCCACCTTCTCGGACGACCAGCTCGCCCGGATCGTCGCCGACTCCAGCGAGGCGGGCCTGCTCGACGCCCGCGCCACCGAACGGCTGCGGGACGCCCTGGAGCTGGGCAAGCGCCCGGTCGGGGACGTGGTGATGGAACTGGAGAAGGTCGTCTCGGCACGGCAGGGCATCACCCCCGAGGGGCTGGAGCAGCTCTCCGCGGCCACCGGCTTCTCCCGCTTCCCGGTGGTCGACGAGCAGGACCGGATCCTCGGCTACCTCCATGTGAAGGACGCCCTGGACGCCGAGCCGCGCGACGAGCCCTTCCTGCCGGAGCAGATGCGGCCGATCGCCCGGGTCCGCTCCGACACCCCGCTCGACGACGTGATCACCGCGATGAGCGGCACGGGCGCCCACCTGGCGGCGGTCATCGGCGAGGACAACCGGCTGACCGGGCTGGTCACGCTGGAGGACGTACTGCGCGAACTGGTGGGCCGGCAGCCGTGATCCGCCGCCGCGCGCAGGCGTAGGATCGCCGGGTCATGCAGATGAATGCCACTTACACCAGTTTTGTCGCGGTCGGCGACTCCTTCACCGAGGGCATGTCCGACGGACTGCCGGACGGCTCGTACCGCGGCTGGGCCGATCTGCTCGCGGCCCGGCTGGCCGAGCGCACCCCCGGGTTCCGGTACGCGAACCTGGCGGTGCGCGGCAAGCTGATCGGCCAGATCGTGGACGAGCAGGCGGCGCCGGCCGCCGCGATGGGCGCCGACCTGGTCACGCTGGTCGGCGGGCTCAACGACGTCCTGCGGCCCTCGTGCGACGTGGACCTGGTCTGCGCCCGGCTGGAGGAGGCCGCGGCCCGGCTGGCGCCGAGCTGCCGACAGCTGGTGCTGATGCGCAGCCCGGGGCGGCAGGGGCCGGTGATGGAACGGTTCCGGCCCCGGATGGAACAGCTCTTCGACTTCGTCGACGGGCTGGCCGAGCGGCACGGCGCCCTGGTCGTGGACCTCTTCGGGGCCGAGGTGCTGGGCGACCCCCGGCTGTGGGCCGAGGACCGGCTGCACCTGGACGCCGAGGGGCACCGGCGGGTGGCGGAGGCCGTGTGGCAGGCGCTGGGGGGCGCGCCTGCCTTCGATTGGCGGGATCCTCTTCCCCCCGCTGCCCGCGCCGGCTGGGTCGCCCGGCGAGCGTCGGACGCCCGCTTTGCGCGGGAGCACCTGCTGCCGTGGATCGGGCGGCGAGTGTCGGGCCGCTCCTCCGGGGACGGGCGGCCGCCGAAGCGGCCGGAACTTTTGCCGTACGTGTAAAAGTGCGACGTGTCTGTGGCTGGTCGCGCAGTTCCCCGCGCCCCTTCGCCCCGTCAAGATCTTCGGCGCCACCGACCGTGGCGCGCTGTTCTCCGGAGCCGCGCTCGCCGTCGTGCTGATGGTCACCACCCTCCTCGCCTTGC